>PXAT01000195.1 GCA_003565775.1 Ectothiorhodospiraceae bacterium
CAACATGGGCGAGGACGACTGGCGCTGGCACATGTACGACACCATCAAGGGGTCGGACTGGCTGGGTGATCAGGATGCCATCGAGTACATGTGTCGCGAGGCCATCCCCTCAGTGATCGAACTCGAACATTTCGGCGTGCCGTTTTCCCGCACCGAGGACGGCAAGATCTACCAGCGGCCCTTCGGCGGCATGACCACGCGCTTCGGCGAAGGCACGGCCCAGCGCACCTGCGCGGCGGCCGACCGGACCGGGCATGCCATCCTGCATACCCTGTACCAGCAGGCGCTGAAGCATGACGCCCAGTTCTTCATCGAGTACTTCGCGCTCGACCTGCTGATGGACGACGACGGTGCCTGCCGCGGCTGTCTGGCCTGGGATCTGGCTTCTGGCACTTTGCATGAATTCCGCGCCCATGCCGTGATTCTCGCCACCGGCGGATACGGACGGGCCTACTTTTCGGCCACGTCCGCCCATACCTGTACCGGGGACGGTAACGGCATGGTGCTGCGCGCCGGTCTTCCGCTGCAGGATATGGAGTTCGTCCAGTTCCACCCGACCGGTGTCTACGGCGCCGGCTGCCTGATCACCGAGGGCGTGCGCGGCGAGGGTGGCTACCTGACCAACTCCGAAGGCGAGCGGTTCATGGAGCGCTACGCGCCCAACGCCAAGGACCTGGCATCACGCGACGTGGTCTCGCGCTCCATGACCATCGAAATTCGCGAAGGTCGCGGCGTCGGGGACAAGAACGACCATATTCACCTGAACCTCCAGCACCTGGGCGGTGATGTGATTCATGAGCGCCTGCCCGGCATTGCCGAGACGGCCAAGATTTTCGCCGGCGTAGACGTAACCCGTGAGCCGATTCCGGTCCTGCCGACGGTTCACTACAACATGGGCGGCATTCCGACCAACTACCACGGCGAGGTGGTGACGCTCAAGGATGGCGATCCCGACGCGGTTGTACCGGGCTTGTATTCCATTGGCGAGGCTGCCTGCGTGTCGGTTCATGGCGCCAACCGGCTAGGGTCCAACTCGCTGCTTGACCTGATCGTCTTCGGCCGCGCGGTGGCCAAGCGCTGCGGCGAGACGATCAAGCCGGGTCAGTCACACAAGACCATCTCGCGCGATCGGGTCGACGATCTCATCGGTGAGTTCGACCGCCTCCGGCACGCCTCGGGCAGCGAAGGCACCGCATCCATCCGTGATCGAATGCAGCAGGTCATGCAGGAGGATGCGGCGGTGTTCCGCACCGGCGAGACCCTGAGCCAGGGCTGCGAGCGCATTGCAGAGGTGCGCTCGGCCTTCGATCAGGTGCAGGTCAGCGATCGCTCCATGATCTGGAACTCCGATCTGGTCGAGACGCTGGAGTTGCGCAACCTCATCGGCAACGCGGTCACGACCATGGTGTCGGCCGAAAACCGCAAGGAAAGCCGCGGCGCTCACGCGCGCGAGGATTTTCCCGATCGGGATGACGACAACTGGATGAAACATACGCTGACCTGGATGGATGAGGCGGGCAAGGTCAGGATCGACTACCGGCCGGTCCACATGTACACGCTGACCGACGAGGTCGACGTGTTCCCGGCTAAAGCCCGAACTTACTGATCACGACAGCACCCGTTAGAGTGACACAGCGACGGACCCGATATCATGGCTGAATTCCGACTTCCGAAAAACTCCCGCATCCGCCAGGGCAAGCATTTTCCCGCACCGAATGGGGCGACCAATGTGCGCACCTTCCGGATTTACCGCTGGGATCCGGACAGCGGCGAGAACCCGCGCATCGACTCCTACGAACTGGATCTCGACCAGTGTGGCCCCATGGTGCTCGACGCGGTCCTGAAGATCAAAAACGAGATCGATCCGACGCTGACCTTCCGGCGCTCCTGCCGCGAAGGGATCTGCGGCTCGTGCGCGTTCAATATCGACGGCATCAACACGCTCGCCTGCACCCAGGCTATCGATGACATCAAGGGCGACGTCAAGATCTATCCGCTGCCGCATATGCCGGTCATCAAGGACCTGGTGCCGGATCTGACTCATTTCTACGCCCAGTACGCGTCGATCAAGCCGTGGATCCGCACCCAGAGCCCGGCGCCGCCCGACAAGGAGCGCCTGCAGTCGCCGGAAGACCGCAAGCATATCGACGGGCTCTACGAATGCATCCTGTGCGCGTGCTGTTCCACATCGTGTCCGAGCTACTGGTGGAACGGTGATCGCTACCTGGGGCCGGCGATTCTGCTTCAGGCTTATCGCTGGCTGGTGGACTCTCGTGACGAAGCGACCGGCGAGCGGCTGGACGATCTGGAAGATCCGTTCCGCCTGTATCGTTGCCACACCATCATGAACTGCGCCAAGACCTGCCCCAAGGGCCTCAATCCGGCCAAGGCGATCGCCGAAATCAAGAAAATGATGTTGGCTCGCCGCAGCCTGTAGGGTTTGTCCGGGGCAGCCGACATTCCGCGATCGCTGCGCTGGCGCTGCCGCCGCGGCATGCGGGAATTGGATGCCTTGCTGGGTGCCTGGCTGGACTCGCGCTGGCATGAGGCTGATGCTGAACTGCAGCAGGCGTTTGACCTGTTGCTGGGCCAGGAAGACGACC
>PXAT01000176.1 GCA_003565775.1 Ectothiorhodospiraceae bacterium
ATGGGTTGCCTTCGGAGCTGCTACCACTCACCATTGGTTTTACCGGTTACGGCAATGTGAGCAACGGAGCCCAGGAGATTGCACACCTGCTGCCCATGCAGGAGATCACCCCTGAAGCACTGACGAAGCTTGCATCACAGCCGAACCTCCCCAACAACGTGATATACAAAACAGTGTTTAAGGAGCACCACCTGGTGGAACCGCTCGATGAAGATGGTTCGTTTGACCTGCAACACTACTATGCCAACCCGGATCAATACCGTGGTGTGTTTCATCGCTACATCGACCATCTCTCAGTGTTGGTCAATGGTATGTACTGGGATGCACGTTATCCCCGTTTGCTCACCAAAGCCGACCTGAAAAAGATGTACAGTGAGGGTGAGCCCAAGCTTCAGGTGATCGGGGATATCACCTGCGATGTTGACGGTAGCGAAGAGAGCACTGTGAAAGCGGCCCCCGTTGAGGATCCGGTGTTCGTGTATCATCCGGATACAGGTGAAATCACCAGCGGGTTTACCGGGCACGGTATGCTGATGATGACGGTGGATATTTTGCCAACAGAACTGCCCCGTGAATCAACCATCGCTTTTGGCGATGCACTGATGCCCTATATGAAAGCATTCGCAGAAGCAGACCTCTCCCTCCCCCTTGAAAAACTCGATATTCCGGCTCCATTCCGAAGAGGAATGATACTGCACAAAGGGGAACTGACACCCGATTTCGCCTACATACAACAATACCTCTGACCAACGGAGTGGTCAGAGGTATCGGTAAATAAGAAATAGTGTGTGGGTTAATCCACAACAATCTTGTCGATATACTTCGAGTTCAGCAAACGCAGAGCACCCATATAGTCGAGGGCAAATTCAATGACGTTGCCAACTTTCAGGTTGTCCGGGTTGGATCCAAGATCCACCACGATCATATCTGATGAAGCCCCGATAATTTTTTGCTGGTCATCAACCGGTTTGATATGTCCGGCATCTACGTCGAGTATTCCGATGTCGATGATGGCACGGTGTGACATCTCCTGGGGGTTCACATCCTCAAACGAGAATGACTCCCCCTCAACATTGGTTCCCATATCCCCTGAAGGGGCCATCGGCTTCTCAATCAGCTCGATAATCTCAGCATAGAACCGGATCACATCGTTGTGCATGTTCTCAAAAGGTCTGTCGTGGTAAACATCTGTTCCAAGGAACAGCGTCTCCCCCACCCTGAAATGGTTCACACCTGCCGGTAAGCTGCTGTGAAATATCAACGGTATGGTCACTGAAGAGCCCCCCGAAACAAAGGGGATCTCGGTGTTGAATTTCGCATCAATCAACTGTTTGTATAAACTAAGCTGTATCAGCTTGTCTTCATTCGGCAACACACCGGTCAAACAAGTCAGGTTGGTGCCAATGCCCACCACTTCAATGTTGGGCAGCTCAAATATACTGGCATAGAAAGAGATCAGGTCATCGCGCAAGACTCCTTCACGCAACTCTCCCATCTCAATCATAATAAAAACCTTGTGTTGCTTGCCCTGTTTTTTAGCCTCCTTTGAGAGCAGCTTGATGGTCTCCAGTTCCGTATTGAAACTCACATCGGCATACCTGACCACACCGGCCAACGCCCGACGGGCAGGTGGCTTGATGTAGATGGTCTCAATAGAGGAATCTATTTGTTTGATCATCTTTAGGTTCGATACACGCGAATCGCATATCTGCTTAATACCCAAATCAATAATCTCCTTTAGGTACTGTTTTTCTCCACATATCAGCTTCGACACAATGGCCCAGCTGATCTGATGCTTGGAAAAAAGCTCGTCAAGAAAAGCATAGTTCTCTTTGAGCTTTCTTCTGCTCAACGTGATATAAGCCATCTGGTTTTATTGTTGTGGTTGTTTCCAACGCATTTCCAAATATTTGTTGGTAAACCCTTTCTTTTCGTACAGGTACCTGGCCGGGTTGTCGGGCTCAACATGAAGGGCGATGTCCCCTTCAGCCAGCTCAAAGGATTTATCCATCAACAACTTACCCAACCCCTTACCACGGTAATCGCGGTGGGTGGCGATGTACACCAAAATGTTGTCAGGAATATAACCATTCATGCCGGTTCTGTTCACAATCACTACACCGGTGGTGGTGCCATTGTCGGATGACATCAGTGCAAAACCACCAAAACTTTCAGATATTTTTAACGCATAATTCAGACACTTCTCAATGTCTTGCTTCGGATCACCATATTGATCCAGATGATCAAATAAAAAATCGATCATTGCTTCCTTCTCTTCTGCGGAAGGTAACTGTTCGGGATGAAATACTTTTACAGTCAAAACAACTCCTTTTTTAGTAAAACATAATGTAATTGTGTGGTTTTTATTCCGGACGGAACATATTGACAAGGGGAACCACAAACCTCAACTGCAAAGATACAAAAAAAATACGCAAACACAAAACGCTACTATCCAGGTGTTTAAGACAGTGTGTTTTTTCACCTCTAGCCACCCGCAGGTTTCCGGGGCAAAAAACCGCATTAAAAACGTACAAAACCGGTATTTACAATTTAACGATTCGCAGGTTGTGGGCAGTGCCTTGGTCGGTCACGAACCGTGCAAT
>PXAT01000088.1 GCA_003565775.1 Ectothiorhodospiraceae bacterium
AGCTAAAATCATGCCCGGCGTGCAGTAACCGCACTGGAAAGCGGCATGGTCTATGAAAGCTTTTTGGACACGATCAAGCTCGCCATTTTTGGATAAACCTTCAATGGTGACCAGATCTTTTCCGTCCAGTTCAACGGCTAAAATCAGGCAGGAATTAACCGGCTTGTCATCCAAAAGAACAACACAGGAACCGCACTCGCCGATATCACAGCCTCCTTTTGTCCCCGTCAAATGCAGTTCTTCCCTGATAAACTTAAGCAGGGTTTGCCCGACAACTACTTCTTTTTCCTCTTTATCTCCGTTTACTGTAAAATTAATGACAAGTTTTTCTGTCATCTCTACACCCCCATTGTTTGTTCCAGACCGCGCCTGACCAGAACTTCAACCATATGGTAGCGGTATTCGCGGGAGCCACGTAAGTCTGTAATCGGTGCTATGTCATCATGAACCAGCCTGGCTGCATCCGCATAGTTTTTCTCGCCCTTTTCATTAATTGCTTTTTCAACCGAAAAAGCTCTTACCGGGGTGGCGGCAACTGCTCCAATGGCAATTTTAAACTTTTCCCCCCAGCGCTGTACGGCAACGCCAACAGTGGCAAGGTCAACTGAACCTGTTCTCGATGCCTTTAAGTAAACTCCTCTTCCTTCCGGGTACGGCCTGGGAATAAGGATAGACTGCACCAACTCACCTTTATTTAAAGCAGTTTTACCCGGGCCGGTAAAAAAATCCTTGATAGGCATCGATCTGCTTCCCTCTGAACTTTTTATATTAATAAGTGCATCAAGGCAGTAAAGGGGTGCTGCAGTGTCGGCTGCAGGTGAAGCATTGCATATATTGCCGGCCATAGTAGCCCTGTTGCGGATTGAATAGCTCCCTACACTGTGACAGCCTTCAGCGAGGATAGGGACATTATCCCTGATCGGAGCAAATACAACAGCTTCATTTAAAGTAACTGCCGCTCCTACGGTGATGCCCTGATCATCTTCTTCAAGCACTTTCAGCTCTGGCACGTCTTTAATATCTACAAGAGTTTTAGCTGAAAACTTTCCACCGCGCATACCGACAATTAAATCTGTCCCGCCGGCCAGAAGATATACCTGTTCACCTTCTTCCAATTCCTGGCATGCAGTGCGCAAATCATTGCATTTAATATAATCATATGACAGCATTATTCTGTTTCACCTCCATGATAATACTCTTATATTCATAGCAGCATTTCAAGTTTTATTTCGCCAGTTCTTTTAAAGCATCGATAAACATTTCCATGGGCGGTTTAACAATACCCGCTCCGACCTGCCCGATACCGGCTTCTTTATGAGCAATACCGGTGTTAATGCGCGGAACGATATTTTTTTCAACAACCTTGCGAACATCGATACCGGTTGGCGTTCCTTTAAAGTCCATAGCCGGGATATTAAAGTTATTGTTTTCTTCAACGGTAATTTCATACATTTCATTAGTTGCATCAAATGCATCAGCAGGTGTTCCACCAATGAAATTAACAATCGCCGGTGCAGCAGCCATGGCAAAACCGCCAACCCCGACTGTTTCCATAATAACGCTGTCCCCGATATCTTTATTGGCGTCTGAGGCCTTAAAACCGGAGAAAAAGAGTCCATCGGGCACGTTTGCAGGAGCGGTAAACCATTTGTCTCCGGTGCTGCTGACCCGGATTCCGAAGTCAGTTCCGTTGCGGGCCAATGTCGTTACTATGGTCGAATTTTCAATACCGTGAGCTGCCAGGGCCATGCTCTTGCAGGCGGCCATAATAGCGTTAAGTGAAGTCAGATCATTGCTGTGCATGAAAGCCAGTACTTCTGAAGCAATCGAGGCTTTATTTCCTTTGAAGTATTCCGATACATTTGAAAGATCAAGACGTGGTGCGTCATAATCTTTGCTCTTGCCAAAATCTGTTTCGACAATAAACGGAGCAATAGTGCGAATAAGTAGTGAAGTTGTTGCCCTGTTGCGGTTGTGAGCATCGTCGCCCATGTGAAGAGCCTGGGCAACAATTGACTTCATGTCAACACCTTTGGCCAGCTTGACCGCTTCTTTCAGGCAGGGAGCGTAAACATTATCGAGCCAGCGCAGACGGTTTAAAACTTCATCGTCATAAGCTCCGTAACGCAGCACTTTACCGTATCCTTCATTCATGTTGGAAAATGTTTGGCCACCCCATTCCTGGTCTTCAACAATAAATACCATCTGTGATGGCGTAGTAACTCCGGCCATCGGCCCCACTGCATTATAGTGGTGACAGGGTGCGAATTCAATTTCGCCTGAAGCGGCAATTTTTTCTGCTTCACTATCATCTTTTGCTTTTCCTTCGTATATTAATCCACCAATGATCGCGCCTTTAAGAGGACCGCTCATCCGTTCCCACGTTATTGGCGGGCCGGCATGAAGAAACAGGTTATCTTTCATACCGGGAATAACATCTTTCGCCTTTCCAATATCAACCCAAACCGGTCTTGACTTCATCATTTTTTCGACAGCTTCCTGGTTAGCTTGATCAATTTTACTCATCAGGTAAAACACCTCCGTTAAATTATTTTAATTTATCAAGCAGATTAAGCAAATCGTCATCGCCCATGGCCGGC
>PXAT01000126.1 GCA_003565775.1 Ectothiorhodospiraceae bacterium
GCTCCATGCCGATACATCCAGCGGTGCGGGAAGCCCGCCTTCCAGCCACTCTTGCATCTGTTCCAACAGTGCCGAGTCATCGCCGGGCGGATATCGGTAGCCTCTGGGGTACTGTTCGGGGTAGCTCAGGTCATCGGGGACCAGGGGCCGCACACCGGCGCTGACCGCCTCGAGCATGGCCAACCCCTGAAACTCGTGCAGGGCCGTGCTGACTACAATGCTGGCGCGCCCCAGGACCGCTTCGTATTGCTCCCGAGACAGCCTGCCGTCGGCAACGATGCGGGCGCCAAGCCGCTCGCGCAGGCGGGCCAGTGCTTCCGGCACCTTCCGCGGACGCGCACCGAGCAGGGCCAGCCGGAATTCGACACCGCGCATATCCAGTGCCAGCAGCGCATCGACGAAGCGTTCCGGAGCCTTGTCGTATTCCCAACGGTGATTCCACAGGATCAGCCGCCGATCGCGCGCCGGACCCGGCGGCACGGGGTGGATGGGGACCGGCAGCACCTCGGCGCGTCCAGCCAGGCGTTCGGTGATCCCTGCCGGCACCTGGTCGGGCATGCGCTTCAACAGGCCCTCGACGCCATCCAGGAACGAGTCCCGGTTGTAGGCCGAGTTGAACCCGAGGCGATCGGCGGCGAGTGCCCCGTAGAGCTGCACCATCTGCGGGTCGACCGACGAGGCCTGCTGGCCGCCCACCGGGTAGGCGAACTGATTTTCGTGGAAGTAGTAGAGCGTGGGCGCACGGGCGAGGTGAGGGTGCAGTCCGCGCAGGGTCGCCAGGTCCACCATCGAGGTGGCGATCACCGCATCGGGCGTTTCCGGGGGAAGATCGTTCAGCCAGGAGATCGGGTTGCCGCGTATGCGCCAGCGGAAGTAGCGCCCGGGAAGCTCGCGGATTTGCCAATCGAACGTATCGAGGCTTCCGGTCAGCCAGTCGGTCCAGGCGCCATGACTGGCGCTTCGATACGCCGAAAGCAGCAGGATTGTCGGACCTGGTTGCACAGCCTGACGGTTCGAGTCGGATCGGCCGACGGGGTTCTGCATGGGCTTTGCCACCGTCATCAAAAGAACGACGTCACCGTACCCGTGTGGGTCAGGGTCAGCTTGTGCATGGCACGGGTGCAGGCCACGTAGAGCAGATTGCGATCCATCGCGGTTCGGTAATTCGTTTCGTTTACCTCCGGCACGATGACCTGGTCGAACTCGAGTCCCTTGGCCATGTGCGCCGTGCAGACGATCACGCCCCGGCCGAGGGAATGGCTCTGTGCGGTCAACAGGTGCAGATCCGGCACGTTGTCGGCGTCGAGCGCCTCGAAGATGCGCTGGGCCTGTTTCTGGGTCCTGCACAGGATGCCAACGGCGTTGTGGGGTGAATCCGCGAAGTCCGCCAGGAGCCTGCGGAGGGTGTCCAGTTCCTCCCGCCGCGTCTTGCATCGGATTACCTCCGGTGCCTCACCGTGGCGTTCGATCGCGATCAGGTCGGGGTTCGGGGAGATGCGCTGGGCAAACTGGGTGATCTCGTAGCTGGACCGGTAGCTCTTGTTCAGCGTCACGCTGCGTGCCTGCCAGAAGACCTTGCGGATATCCTCGGCCCGCGAGGCGTTGAAGGGGTTCACGGCCTGGTGGGCATCGCCCAGGATCGTCTTGCGGCACTTGAACAGCCGGGCGATCACCGTGTACTGCACGGGCGTGTAATCCTGCATCTCGTCGATCAGCAGGTGCTTGACCTTCCCGTAGGGCGAACGGATGCCCTCAAGCTGCATCTTCAGGTAGATCAGCGGGAAGACATCCGCGTATTCCAGCTTGCGATGCCGGGCGGTCCTGAACAGCGCCGGGTCACCCAGCCATTCGTAGAAGCTGCGGTAGGTCTCGCGCAGGGTCGATTGGCGCACCATGGCCTCGATCGCGGCCTTCAGCTCCTTGCGCTGGTCCGGCGAGAGTTCGTAGCGGTACTCGTGTGCGATTTTGTGTTCCGCATCGGCGACCACACGGTTGATGCGTTCTCCCGGCGGCATCCCCCGGTGCCGTTGGTAGATCTCCTTGAGCAGCCAGCCCGGTACCAGGCGCCGGGCAATCCAGACATCTTCCCCAGTGAACCGGGTGTTCTCCACGTGTTCGGTGTACTGATTCAGCTTCTTCAGCAGATCGGGAGAGGCCTTGAAGCGCAGCCTGCGCCGCATCTCCTCGTCGTCCGACTCCAGCAGCGCGGCGGTCTGTTCGAAGAAGGTCTGGAAGCGATACTGGCCACCGAGGAGTTCATCCGCCACCGCCTCCATGCCGATCTCGTTGACCGTCTCTTCGCCGAGTTCGGGCAGCACGTTGGCGATGTAGTCCGCGAATACGCGGTTCGGGGAAATGATCAGGATGTCCTCGGAGGACAGGGTGTCCTTGAAGCGATAGAGCAGAAACGCGATCCGATGCAGGGCGATGGAGGTCTTCCCGGAACCGGCCACGCCCTGGATGATGAGTTCCGGTGCCTGATCGTCGCGGATGATCGCGTTCTGGTCGCGCTGGATGGTGGCGACGATGTTGCGCATGTTTTCGTCGGATGCGCGGCTCAGCTCTTCCTGGAGCACGTCGTCGACCA
>PXAT01000185.1 GCA_003565775.1 Ectothiorhodospiraceae bacterium
GGAGGTGCTGCGGTCGGCGCGGATGTTGCGGGCCATAACCGCCAGCGAGCCGTTGCCCCAGTCGCCGCTGGTGTTGTAGCGGGCAACGATGTCCGGGAAGCGATCATCCCGGCCTGAGCGAAGGGCACCGCCGGCGCTGATGGTTGCATCACCGTCTGCATCCACTCCAAGCGGGTCTTCAGCAACCAGCGTCGTGAACGGCTGCTCCAGGGCGAACATCAGGTTGTTGCCGTCACCCAGATCCTGGGTGTAGCGGACCATGATATTGCGGTTGAAGATGGTGCCTACCGGGCCGACGAAGTCCAGCGCTTCCGGCAGGGAGGAGACGTCATAGAACGTGCCCCAAGTCTGGCCGACGGTCCACGGACCCACGGCGACGAAGGCATGGCGAACACGCGGAGTGGTGTTGCCGATCAGGCGCGCACGGGCCAGATCGCGTTCTTCCAGAAAGTCGAATTCGATGAAGGTGCGCACGGTGCCGAGGCGGCTCGGGGTGCTGGTGCCCAGATTGAAACGGGTCTCGCGGATGCTGTAACGGGTGACATTGTCCGCGTCCTGCGCACCCTCCAGCGGGATCAGTGCCGGAACCAGGAAGGATTCATTGGCATCGTTGGCGGCACGGTTGGTTCGGTCCGTGAACATGGCATCGGCTTTCACATAGCCGCCGACCGTGAAGGTTGTGTCACCCACTCGGAAATCACCAACTTGCGCGTGGGCGCTCTGCCCGGCAAACAGGCAGGCAGCCAGGCCAAGAGCCGTTCCTGCGGTTTTCCCCGTAAAGAGTTTCTTGCTCATTATCATTCCTCCGATGGTTCATCTGAGTGCCCAGTCCCGCCGGAGGCGGGCAACTTGCCGGGCGGCTTTTTTGCTGGTCAGCAATGTCGGCAAACGGGGTCTGTCCGGATGCTGTATCGGGATCGTGATTTCTGCGAACCGTTTCCCGAGGCTGACGTTCAAATACCGACGAGGGCGTTCAAGGTTGTTGGTTTTCTGCCACATCCGCCGCCTTAAGACGGTCGGAGTGTTGGTAAGATGCAACGCCCAGGGAAAAGATGACGGCTTGATCGAAGCTTGTCAATTTTAAGGGCTGCGATCAATGGCGCGGAAAAGCACGAAAAATATGATGTTGCAGCAAAAAGACTATAATGAGTCTATCTGAAAATTGACAAAAACAATGAACCGGTATTCGGTGCGATGGTGTTGTCGGGGTGCAACATCGGTCGCTCCCGGCGAACAGGCATTCAGTCGACGTTGTGGACGGCAGCGATAATCGTCGGCCCCCGGCTGGCGTCGCCGGTGCCCCGGCGGCGGGAATGCATGCCCGGGTACGGCGATCCGGGATGACCCGCTGTTTCGCGGTGTGGTCCCCTGAGTGTTACCAAGCGTGACGAATTGTTTCTTGCGCAAAAAAAAAGCGAATCCGGAAATCCGGATTCGCTTTCTGCTCGTTCTGGCAGGCAGCTAAGCGTGTTTAGGCGGCCTTCTTGGCGGCCTTGGCGGCAGTTTCGACCTGCTTGCGGGTCAGCTTGCCGGTTTCCTCGGCGTAGTCCCGGTTCAGGCCGACCAGGGTCTGGACGTCGTCACCGACGCGCTTGCCCATGGTCTGCACGGCATTGGCGCGGCCGCTGACCCACTTCTGCAACTTCTCCGGGCTGTCGATCGTCGCCGCTTCCTTGGCATAACCCACGCCGAAGGTGATGTAGTCGCGGACTGCCTCGGTCTGGAAGGCGGTCACTTTTTCCGCGTGGCTCAGCGACAGTTCGGCGAACTGGCGAACCGGGGCGAAAAACTGCTCGTACTGCTTGGTCACGTTGTTGAGGATGTCTGCGTTCATGTGATACCTCCTTGGTACCGATGGATGATGCGTTGCAGCATAAACCAGGGAATGGTGCGATGCAACATTTATTTGCGCGGACCGGATCCGGGCGCATACTGAGGCCCGTTCTCCCGACGGGTGTCCTGCCATGTGTCGTACCTTTTTTACGGTTTTCGCGGTCGCGCTGAGCTGCATGTTCACGACCGGTGCCAGCGCCGATCAGCTGGATGTGCCGCTGGACATTCGCCATGCCGTGCTGGTCGCCGCACTGTCGGACGAACTCGGTATGGACGCCGATGGCCGCAGCACCCTGCGTCAGGACGGCTGCAATCAGACCACCTTGTCGGATCTGCAGATTGAGTCGCGGGACGAGGGGCTGGTGGCCTCGTTCAACGCCCGGACCCGGGTCGGTACCGAGACGTTCGGTCGTTGTGTCAGCCCGGGGGAGTGGCATGGTCGTCTGCTGGTGACCCTGGTTCCGGCGGTGTCAGAGGGTGGCCTGGCCGTGGTCTTTCAACCGGAGTCGACCGAGCTTCGGCGACCGGATGGCAGCGAGAGCCTGTTCACCCGCGCCGCGGGTTTCCTCGCCGATACGCTGGTGGTGCCGCGCCTGCAGCGCCTGCGCGTGGATCTGCGTGGCCCGCTGGATTCCCTGGACCGCCTGCTGGGCGACCTGACCGCGCGCAACGGTGGCGAGGGTCTGGTGTCGCGAGCCCGTCTGGCGGACGTCACCGTTACCGGCTCGGGCGTCCGCGCGATGCTGCGACTGCAGGTGGAGCCGCCATCGGCACCGATGACCGAGCCGCCACTGGATGATCGGGAATATGCCGACTGGCAACGCCTGGAGGACGAACTGGACGGTTTCCTGACGGTGATCGTCCTGTATCTCGCCGGCCGGGTGGACGATCCCGCCCTGCAGCGGGACCTGCTGGCGGTGTTGCTCGACTCGCGGCACGCGATTTCCGAGGCGCTGATCACGGACGTTGCGGATGACGAGCCTGATCCCGTGCGGCACCTGTTCATGGACAGTTGGGATCGCCTGCGTCCGCATGTTCAGACCATGCATGAGGCCGATCTGCTGCCGAACGGGGACTGGCGGGTTGCCGGGTTCGTGGCCGGTGGTGATGCCATTCGGGCGCTGGACGCACTCGGGCCCGAGTATGGTCTGGAAATCACGCGTGACGGCCTTCGGCGGCTGGCGCGTCTGTTGCTGGCGGACGAGGCGCCGGACCGCTTCACCCCCCTGCCGCTGGATATCGATCCCGGTCTGCGACGGCTGTTCCCGCCCCTGCGCGAGGTGACTCCGGATCAGGTGCGGGCCTCTTTCGGCTTCCGCCCGGTCCTGATCCGCGCGGCGCGGGCCGATGACCGACTGTCGCCGGCCGAGGCCCTGCGTGGCCGGGTGCCGCAGTTGTCCGATCTGGACGACTATCTCGAACTGGTGTCGTTGTTGCTGGCCGCCGAGGCGCAGCGGCGCAAGGGTGGCGGCAGCCGTATCCCGCCCGTGTTCCGCCACATGATCGATCCGATGATACGGGCCACGGCGTGGAAGGAATCCTGCTGGCGCCAGTACGTCGGGTCACCGGGGAACCCGCGTGTGATCACGTCCCCGGCCGGCGCGCTGGGCATGATGCAGATCAATGCCCGGGTCTGGCGCGGTCTGTACGACGTGGATCGTCTGGCCGATGACGTGGCCTACAATCTTGCGGCCGGTGCCGACATCCTCGATTACTATTTCGTCGATTACGCGCTCCGTCGCGAGGAACACCTGCAGCCTGGCGGGATAAACAATCTGGTGCGGGCCACCTATGCCGCCTACAACGGCGGGCCGGGCCATCTCAATCGTTACCGGCGCGACCAGGTGTCAGCCAGTCTGCGCGCGATTGATCGTGACTTCTGGCATCACTACGAGGTCATGCGTCGGGACAAGTGGCCGGATGTGGCAAGCTGCTACGCTGTTCCCGGCAACTGACAGGATGTTGATGGATGGAACCGTATTCGGATCGACCCGCCTGGCGAGGGCAATGGATTCTGATGATCGTCGTTGCCTTCCTGCTGCTGCTGGCTCTGGCGACCACGCCCGGGCTCAGCGGCGAGCCCGGTGAGCGGATCCTGGCGGCCGGCCTCTGGCTCGCCATGCTGGGCAGCCTGCTGTTACTGCTTTATCGCCACTACGCCTGGAAGTACGAGATCGACGAAACCCGCGTCTCCCGCCACTACGGCATCGTCTCGCGCAACCAGCAGAGCGTTCGCATCCGCGATATCCGCAGCGTGGAGCTGAATCAGACCCTGTTCCAGCGGATCTTCAATATCGGCGATCTGCTGTTCTACTCGGCCGGATCCGCCGCGGCGGAAGTGGAATTCCGTGGCGTGCGCGATCCCGCCGGCGTGCGTGATCTGGTGGATCAGGCCATGGACAGCCAGACCGGCGTCGACTGACGCCGGTCTGGTTGCGCCGCATTCAGATAACGCGCTTGCGGATCGCCGAAGAGATCTGCTCCACGGCGATCACCACGACCAGAATGACCAGAATGATGGCCATCGCCTGATCGAAGCGGAACATGCGCATGGACGCGTTCATGACGGGGCATGCCGCTTCGACCGGATTGCAGTCGGCGCGGTATGATCGCGCCCGAGACGGGCGCATCATTCCTGATGGGCCATCGAACATCACGGCCGCCGGGGCCAGCGGACCCCGGGCCGGGAATACAGTGAGGAAACATGAGCAGCGACAAGAAACGCCCGTATTCGAGCCAGTTGGTGGACGGTCCGCGCAAGGCGCCGGGCCGGGCCATGTTGCGCGCCGTGGGTTTCGGCGACGACGACTTCAAGAAGCCTCAGGTGGGGATCGCCTCGACCTGGGCGATGGTCACGCCCTGTAATATGCACATTAACAAGCTGGCCGAAATCGCCGCCGCCGGCGTTGACGCGGCGGGCGGCAAGGGCGTCATCTTCAACACCATCACCATTTCCGACGGTATCTCCAATGGTGCCGAGGCGATGAAGTATTCGCTGGTCTCGCGCGAGGTGATCGCCGATTCCATCGAGACCGTGGCCGGCTGTCAGGGCTTCGACGGTCTGATTGCGATCGGCGGTTGCGACAAGAACATGCCCGGCTGTGTGATCGCCCTCGCGCGGCTCAACCGGCCGGCAGTCTTCGTCTACGGCGGCACGATCCTTCCGGGCCGCAATCGCACCGACATCGTGTCGGTGTTCGAGGCGGTCGGCGCCCATGCCAAGGGCGACATCTCCGAGGCGCAGCTGGGCGAAGTGGAGCGGGGCGCGATCCCGGGCCCCGGCTCCTGTGGCGGCATGTACACCGCCAACACCATGGCCTCCGCGATCGAGGCCCTTGGCATGAGTCTGCCCGGCAGTTCGGCGCAGAACGCGATCAGCGACGCCAAGGCCGACGATTGCCGGCGGGCCGGAGCGGCCGTGCTGACCCTGCAGGACAAGGGCATCCTGCCGCGGAACATCATGACCCGCGAAGCTTTCGAGAACGCGATTACCGTGGTGATCGCGCTGGGCGGCTCCACCAATGCGGTACTGCACCTGCTGGCCATGGCTGACACCGCGGGTGTGCCGCTGTCGCTGGATGATTTCGTCACCCTGGGCAAGCGTGTGCCGGTCCTGGCCGACCTGCGACCCAGCGGCCGCTTCATGATGTCCGAGCTGGTCGAGATCGGCGGCATTCAGCCGCTGATGAAGACCCTGCTGGAAGCGGGTCTGCTGCATGGCGATTGTCTGACGGTGACCGGCAACACGCTGGCAGAGAATCTGCGCGAGGTTGCGCCGTATCCCGAAGGGCAGGAAATCATTCGTCCGCTGGACAAGCCGATCAAGGCCGAGAGTCACCTGCGCATCCTGCGGGGTAATCTGGCGCCGGACGGCGCAGTGGCCAAGATCACCGGCAAGGAAGGCACCCGGTTCTCCGGCGGCGCACGGGTGTTCCACTCCGAGGAACAGGCGCTCGACGCGATTCTCGACGGCACCGTGGTCGCGGGCGATGTCATCGTGATTCGCTATGAAGGGCCCAAGGGCGGTCCGGGCATGCGCGAAATGCTGGCGCCGACGTCGGCCATCATGGGGCGTGGACTGGGTCAGGATGTGGCGCTGATTACCGACGGCCGGTTCTCCGGCGGCAGCCATGGCTTCGTGGTCGGTCACATCAGCCCGGAAGCGATGGACGGCGGGCCGCTGGCGCTGGTCCAGGATGGTGATCGCATCACCATCGATGCCGAGCAGGATCAGCTGGTCCTGCACGTCGATGACAGCGAACTGGATCGCCGCAGGGCGGCCTGGGTCGCGCCGGAACCGCGCTATCCGCGAGGCGTACTGGCGAAGTATGCGCGGACCGTGACGTCGGCATCGCTGGGCGCAATTACCGATGCGCCGGAGCAATGATCGAATTCGTTCGTTGATTGCACAGAAAAGGCCGCCCTCGGGCGGCCTTTTTCATACCGTATTACCGACCCGTTACAGGTTGCCCCGATTGCCCTTTTTCGGCCCCAGCAAAAGCCAGAGAATAAAGCCGATAAACGGCAGCAGAATGATCAGCACGACCCACAATACCTTGGCGCCAGTGCCGGCTGGGCTTTGCAGCGTGCTGACGATAGCCCAGACGGCCAGTACCAGTACGATAATCCCGAATAAACCTGTTTCAATTCCCATTTGCCTGTCTCCGTTTGGCGCCAATTCGGGTCGGTCGACCCCGCTTTGTTAATGCGATAGCCGAGGAACAATAGGAGACAGGTCGACGGCCTGCAAGCGGAATCATTACCACAGCCGCCCTTGAAACTTTTACTCTCCGAGCCAATCACATCGGGTACGCAAAAGATGACTCGGCGAACTGATGGAGTGCTTGTATGAGACGGATTTATTTCCTGCTGCCCGGTATTGATGATGCCCGCAGCCTGGTGGATACCTTCCGGAGCAACGGTTATTCCGACAAGGACCTGCACCTTGTCGCGCGCGAGGACGTGCAGATGGAAGATCTGCCGGAGGCCAGCTTCAGCGAGCAGTCCGACCTGCTGCCGGCCCTCAAGCGTGGTGTTGCCATCGGTGGCACGACGGGCCTGCTGGCTGGGCTCGGCGCGGTTGCCATCCCCGGTCTCGGTGTCGCCATCGGCGGTGGTGCGGTCGCCGCGATCACGGCAGCCGGTGCCGCTGTGGGCGGCTGGTCCGCGGCGCTGGTCGGCGCCGGCATGGATCGCGAGCAGATTGCCGACTGCGAGCAGGCGCTGCAGGAAGGCCAGGTGCTGATGCTGGTCGATACCGAAAAAGAACGGGTGGAGGACGTGAAGGAACTCGTGACCAGCCATTATCCGGACGTCGAGGTGGAAGACGTCGAGCGGGTTGCACCCTTGCCGAATGTCGGAAACGGTTAGCCCGGCAACAAGCCAAATCTGGCAAGGACTGCGTTCGTAAAGAAGGGTTTACCACGAAGATCGCGAAGGTCACGAAGAAGGGCAGAGCGGCCTTGTTGCCGAGACGTTCTCCCTTCGTGATCTTCGTGTCCTTCGCGGTGGTGCTCCTTGTTCGGTGCGAGAGAGACATGGTGCGGCAGTGATGCAGGAGCCGAGCCCTCTCGGCGATGAGGAGTCCCTGAAGGGTCGGATCGCGGCGAGGGTTCGTTCGCCGGTGACAGCGGGGTTTTCCTGGGCGCCGAGCGCCTCAATCCTTCCCCAAACCCGCGGCAGCCAGGTGGTCGGCCAGCTCCTCGAGCTGGTCGAGCCCGCCGATATCGGCCTCCAGCATCGGCAGGCGCACGCAATCCAGCCCCTTCAGCGTGGTGCCGATCTGCGCCAGATAGCGACTTTCCTGCTCGCGACGTCGTGCAAGGAAGTCCCCGTCCGCGTCTTCGGGCAACACCCGATTGATGACGGCGCCGAGGATGGGAATCGAGAACTGGCGCAATGCCTTCACCGCACGTTCGGTCTCGACGATGGGCATGCGCTCGGGTGTCAGCACGAATACGAACGCCGTATGCGCCGGGTCGGTCATCAGGCGCCGCGCACGATGGAACAGGCGGCGACGCTCCAGCAGGGTCTCGGCAATCTTGCGCGTCCGGCTCTCCATGCCGGCGAACGGGTCTGTCTCGGGATCATCGAACGGTGTCGGTACCTCGGCACGACTTCCCTGCGGTGTCAGGTGTTTCAGCACCTTGCCGAGTTGTTCCGAGCGCTGGTTGTGATTCAGCAGGCCGTCGGTCCAGGCGGCCATCGCCTCCGGCAACGACAGCAGGCGCAGCGTGTGCCCGGTAGGGGCGGTGTCAAAGATCAGCAGGTCGTAGTTGTCGGCCTCTTCCAGCAGCAGGCGGGCGACCCGCTCCAGCAGGGCGGCCTCCGCCGCACCAGGCGAGTGCGCGGCAAGCGCCATCTGCCGGTCGAGTTCCGCATGCATCTCCGGCGCCGCCAGTTGCTTCATGTGCTCGCTGACGGCGCGGATGTGGTTGCGGGCCTGCTGATCCGGATCGATTTCCAGGCCCCAGATGCCCGCGGTAATCCCGGTGATGCGGTCGCCGATGGGACGGTCGACGGCGTCACCGAGGGAGTGCGCGGGATCCGTGGAAATCACCAGCACGCGCTTGCCCCGGCGTGCCGCCAGCACTGCCAGGGCGGCGGCCGTCGAGGTCTTGCCCACGCCACCCTTCCCGCCGACGAAGATCACGCGGCGTTGCAGCAGCGATTGCATGCCCCTGGCACTCACCTCAGCAACAGCGGAAATGATCGAGGGGTGAGCGTTCCATGCCCATGCGGCGATGCCAGTCGTGAAACCGCTCCAGCAGCAGGGGTTGCAACTCCAGGGTGTAATAGCTGGCAGGGTTGGGCACGCCCATCATCTCCGAGAAGACCAGCAGCATGAACAGATCCTCTTCATCCCGGCGCGCCCGCGCGATGGTCGCGCGGTAGCGTCCGAAATAAAGCTCCTCGGCAATCCCGCTGGCCTGTCGCAGCCAGGCCCGCCAGTCGTTGCCCTTGCCGGATCCGGGGTCATCGTCGTTCATGTTGCCGGTCTCCTCCCGGTTACCCCGCCGCTTTCGCCGTCCGCAGGTGGCGGCGCAGGGTGCCGGCCGCCTCCAGCAGAACCATCACCGCCGCGACCAGGATGATGATGTCGAGGATGAACAGGAACCAGTTGCCCGCGTCGTAGAAGCTCTTGAGCTGCACCAGCAGGGCGAAGGTGGTCATCACCAGCAGGAACGACAGCGGGATCAGCGTGTACCACATGGACCGTCCCAGGCGCACGATGATCACCGTCATGACCAGCAGCGTGAGGCCCGCCAGCAACTGATTGGTGGTGCCGAACAACGGCCAGAGCATCATGCCACCGGTGCCGTCGATGCCGCCGGCACCGAAGGCCAGAGCGACGCAGGAACCGACCGCGATCAGCGTGGCCAGCGGCAGATTCGTCAGGACGGGCATGCTGTAGATCGTGCCCCATTCCTGGATGATGTAGCGCTGCAGACGCACCCCGGTATCCATGGTGGTGCCGGCGAACAGCACCGCCATGACCGTCAGCAGGGTGACTGCCACCGGCTCGGACAGCATGGTGCCGTTGGCGACGATGTTGGCGCCGCCGGTAACAAAGGCATTGACCCCGCCATCGCCGAACGCGCCGTAGATCTCGCGCCATTCGCCGATGGTCGCGAAGCCCGCGGTGGTGACGAGGATCGCGGCCAGCGCCAGACAGCCCTCGCCGACAGCACCGAAGTAACCGACGAAACGGATGTCCTTCTCGTTACTGATCTGCTTCGAAGTGGTCCCCGACGACACCAGTCCGTGGAAGCCGGATATGGCACCGCAGGCAATGGTCACGAACAGCAAGGGGATCAGCGACGGCGTGCCGGCCGGAACATCGGCGTTGAATGCCGGCGCCACGATGCTCGGGTTGGACAGCAGGATTGCCGCGTAGACCAGGCCGAGGCCGATGAAAAGTTGCAGGCCGTTGATGTAGTCACGCGGCTGCAGCAGGACCCAGACCGGCAGCAGCGAGGCGATCGCCGCATACAGGAACAGCAGCACGATCCACTGGCTGTTGGCCGGCAGTCCCATGAACGACCCCGGCAGCTCCACCGGTACGCTCGGTCCGATGCCGATCAGGGCATACAGCGAGACCACCCCGATAATGGAGACCGCCAGCAGGTTGATGCGGAAGCGGTAGATCAGCTGACCGATGATCAGGGCGACGACGATTGCGCCCCAGGCCGGTACGACTGCCGACGGGTTGTTGACCAGCAGTCCGGCGATGGCCACGGCAAACACCGCGTTGACCATCAGCAGGACCAGGAAGATCACGACCATGAACAGGCTGCGCGCGCGCGGCCCGACCACGTCGCCGGTCACCGCACCGATGGACCGGGCCTTGTTGCGCACGCTGGCCCAGATCGCGCCGGCGTCGTGCACGCCGGCAAAGAAAATGGTGCCGAAAATGACCCACAGAAAGGCCGGCCCCCAACCCCAGATGACGGCAATGGCCGGCCCGATGATCGGTGCGGCCCCGGCGACTGACGTGAAATGGTGACCCCAGAGGATGAATTTGTTGGTGGGCACGTAATCGACGCCGTCCTCCATCGCGTGGGCCGGCGTCCGGAAGTTCGGGTCGAGCTGGAAAATGCGTTCGGCAATGAACTTGGAGTAGATGAAGTAGCCAAGAGCCATGGCGACCAGGCCGGCCAACAATACGATAATGGCACTCATGCCGCGTCTCCTCTGTGCTTTTTTACCGGCTGACGACCCACGTGCAGGGGTGAATCGTGCCTGTTGACGACGCTTGCGGCGAGCCTTTGCCCTGCGCATGCCCCGCCATTCAGTCTGCTGACCTCGCGTCCCGGACACAAGCATCGGCAGGCGCCCCGATCGAGATAACGGGTCAGCGGAGGCCCCGGGCCGGTCAGCGTCCGTGTAGCCGCAGCAGTTGATCCAGGCCGGACCGATGCACGTGATGAATGCGTTCCCGATGCAGATCCATCAGCCTGAGCCAGATGCGGTCATGACCCGCTTCGGTCGGCTCCCCCAGCGCGGGGGGCGTGGCCAGCGGAATCAGGCAGAAGGTCTGCTGATAGCGCCAGTATTGCCGATGGCGCGAGGCGAAATAGTGGCTCCGGAAGCTGATCCTCTCGCCCTGCGCGAGGGTCGTTTCCGGCAGGTCAACCCCGGCTTCCTCCTGCAGTTCGCGCTGTAGCGCAAGCAGGGGTGTCTCGCCGCTTTCGATTCCGCCACCCGGCAGTTCCAGCCAATTGGCCCGCGGCGCTCGCACCAGCAGCACGGCGCCGTCATACAGCAGGGCGCAATGCACGCCCTGGCGCTCGGTGATCGGCTGATTCTCCGGTCGATGCACCACTTCCCCGTAATGATTCACGAAATAGCGACTCAGCGGACCTCTCCCGACAGCTATGTGGTTCCCAAGCGCGCGAGTTTAAGGAAACACTGATCCCTTTTCACGTCTGCGTTGGCGTCCGCATTTTTCTCGAGGCAAGGCGCGATGTGCAGTGCCGGGAAAAGCGGCCTAACGGGAGGCTTCGATGCCGATCAGGCGGATGCGTGTGGCTCATCCGGGTGGAGTGGCTTCGGCGCCGGCCCGAATCCAGCAGTGCAACCCGCGCGGGGTGTGTTCGCCGCCGGCGAACGCACGCGGTGTCGACCGTCAGAATCAATCCCGCGTGCGTTCGCTTCGCGAACACGCCCTGCACACCGTAGGCCCCTGGAGGCGTTGCGCCACCAGCCCGGTAGAACAACTACCGAGCCGGCACCGCACCTTGCCAGATGACCGATACCGGTCTCGGGCGCAGACGCGTGAATCGATCAGTGTTTCCTTCATGAAACGGTGATCAGTTCGCACGTTTCGCCGTGGCTCTGGCGTTATTCTCCGGAGTATCGTGACGTCAGCGCCGGCAACCGTGGACCTGGTGCGGACGAGAACATGCGTCAGCGGTTTTCCCGAGCCGGTCCGGAGTGCGTCGGCCGCCCGGTGGTTGCGTCATTTTGCCTTCAATAGCGGAGAATCCTGCACCATGCGTCGCCTGTTCCTGATCTGCCTCAACTGCTGTCTTCTGCTACCGTTCTCTGCGCAGGCGGCGGTGCCGGATTCGGTCTCCCGGGTGATGAGCCAGCATCAGTTGAGCGGCGAACAGGTCAGTATTCTGGTGCAGCGGGTGCGTGATGGTGAAACGGTGCTGGCCCTGTCGCCGGATCGGCCGCGCAACCCGGCCTCGGTGACCAAGATTCCCGTCAGTTACGCCGCGCTGGAGATCCTCGGACCGACGTTCCGGTGGCGTACCGACGTGTTCGCGGACAGCGAGCCGCGCAATGGGGTGCTGGACGGCAATCTCTGGCTGCGCGGCACCGGTGACCCCTATCTGGTGACCGAGCAGTTCTGGAAGCTTCTGGGTGGCGTGCGGCGCGCCGGGGTCGAGCGGATCACCGGCGACCTGATTCTGGATGTCAGCCATTTCGCACTGAAGCCTGAAGACCCAGGTGCCTTCGATGATCGTCCGGATCGCGCCTATAACCAGCCCCCCCATGCGCTGCTCGTCAACTTCAATGCGGTCCGTTTTCAGGTCGATGGCGATAGCAACGGCGCACCGCGGATATCCACGGATCCGCCTCTACCCGGCCTGCGCATCAATAATCGTCTGGAGCCGGCCAGCGGCGGTTGCGGCGCCCACGAGGGCATGGTGTTCCGCGCGTCCGGTGATCTGGAGGTCGTTCTCGAGGGCCAGCATCCGGGCGGCTGCCGGGGCTTCGACCTGCTGCGGGTCGCGATGCAGCCGGAGGATTATGCGCACCAGCTTTTCGGCGCGTTGTGGCGGCAGTGGGGCGGGGAGTTCAACGGCGGCTGGCGGCGTGATATCTGGTCGGGTAACCGTCGCCCGCTGTATACCCATCGTTCACCGCCGTTGGCCGAGCTGATTCGTCCGGCGAACAAGTTCAGCAACAATGTCATGACCCGGCATTTCAAGCTGGCGGTTGCGGCAGAACGTTACGGCGAGCCGGCCACGGTCGATGGCGGCAACCGGGCGATCATCGATTTCCTCGCCGACAAGGGCGTCGATACCCGCGGCATGGTCATGGACAACGCGGCCGGCTTGTCGCGCACCAACCGGTTCACCGCGACCCAGGTGGCGAAGATGCTGGAGATCGCCAACCGCAGCCCGTTCCGTGCCGAGTTCCGTTCCTCGCTGGCGATGTCCGGCCTGGACGGTACCATGCGGCGCCGGTTTCGCGACGGGCCCGAGGCGGGCCGCATGCATCTGAAAACGGGCACGCTCAATCATGTCTCGGCGGTGGCCGGCTACGTGCAGGCGCGCAGTGACGAGGACTACATCGTCGTGGTCATGATCAACGGACAGAACGTGCACTGGGGAGCGGGGCGCGCGGTACAGGATGCGGTGCTGGCCTGGACCTATCGGCAGTAGTCCGCGATCAGGCCGGTTCCTGCCGGGCCGTCGGTTCGAGCCACTGCATGGCCCGGTGGTAGAGCAGCCAGGCGCTCAGCCCGGCGCCGATGTTGCCGAGCATGGCACCGGTGAGCAACCCCGGCATGCCCGCCAGGCGGCTGCCCAGCCACAAGGCCGGCAGGTAGAACAGCAGCAGGCGGAGCAGCGAGATCAGCAGGGCCTGCAGCGGCATGCCGAGCGCATTGCAGACCGAAACCATCAGCATGCAGATGCCAAGCGCCGCATAGCTGATCGGCACCCGCAACAGGTAATCCTGCAACACGGCGCTGACCGAGGTGTCGCTGCTGAGCAGAGGCGCCAGCAGGCCAGATGCGGTCATCAGCAGTAGCCCGACGGTCAGTTGCCAGGCCAGCACGAAGCCGACCGCGAGCCGCACGACCTGCCGGATCCGCTCGATATCACCAGCGCCCTGAAAGCGACTGACAATGGGCGGCAGAGACATGGTCAGAGCCAGCACGACGACGATCGAGAAGAACTCCAGGCGGGTGCCGACACCCCAGGCGGCCACCGCCGCGCCGCCATGGTAGGCGACCAGGCCGGTGGCGAGGGCGGCTGCCAGACCCGGCGCCAGTTGGCCGACCGTCGCCGGGCCGGTGATCGCCGAGAGATCGCGTAACGCCCGCGGCAGGGTGGTGGTCCCGAGGTCGCGGCTCAGCCAGTGGCGCCGCCGAACGTGCCAGAACACCAGGGCGGCGCCGGCGCTGAAGGCGACCACGGTAGCCCAGGCGGCGCCGGCCAGGCCCCAGCCGAAGACGAAGATGAACAGCGGGTCGAGGACGAGGTTGATCACGCTGGTAACCACCATCAACAGGCCCGGCAGTCCGGTTTTGCCATGCGCCCGGCACAGTGAATAACCGAAGTAGAGCACGCCGCCAATCCAGGCACTGAGCAACCACGGCCCCCAGTAATTGCGAACCAGGGGCAGCAGATCGGACTCCGCACCCAGGGCACGGACCAGTGGTACCTGCATCAGCCAGAGCAGGACACAGACTGCGCCTATGAAGGCGGTACCGATCAGCACCACCAGTAGCCCGAGGCCGCGAGCAGTCTGCTCCTGACCCGCCCCCAGCGCGCGCCCGATCAGGGCCGTGGTGGCAATGCCGAGCCCCACCTGGGCGCCGATGATCAACTGCTGAATCGGTTGCGTGAAACCGAAGGTCGCCAGCTCGTCGACACCGAGCCGGGCGATGAACGCGGCGTCGACCAGTTGCACCCCGAGCAGGGCAATCACGCCGAACAGCATCGGCCAAGTCATGCGGAACAGCGTGCGACCGAGTCCGTCGCGGGTCAGGTCGTCAGTCGTGAATGCCCTGTAGGGTTTGCCGGTTCCCATCAGCCGCGCAATCCGGCCAGCAGCAAGGTCAGGATTCCGGCCAACGGCGCGAGGATCAGGCAGGCCAGCAGCCGGATGCCGGTCAGCCGCCATCCGAGCGCCGGCAATTCGAAGGCGATCACGCGGTGCAGTGCGAGCACCGACCAGGCGGTGATCAGCGTCACCATCTGCGCCATGCCGGTGCCGGCGCCGATCAGGGCCAGCGCGATCGGGAAGGTGATCATCGGACCGCCGGGCATGATCGCACCCAGCACGGTGGCGATCAGGATCCCCTGCATCCCCGAGGCTTCGCCCAGCAGGCCGGCGACCAGTTCCCGTGGTATCAGCATGGCGAGAAAGCTGCCGGCGAGGAGCGCGATCGGGATTCGGACGAGTAACGGCCGCATCTGCCGCCAGCCGCGGACGGCGATTTCGCGATGACCCGGCTCCGCTTGCCGGTGCCGCCAGCCCATCAGCGCCAGCAACAGGATTCCCAGCGTGAGATATGCGCTGATCACGCCGGGCGTTCCCGCAGTCGGCCCATCAGGGCCCAGGTCAACAGCCCGGCAATCACCGGCAGTGGCAGCGACACCAGAAGACGGGTCAGCGTGAACTCGGCCCCGAGCAAGGGCAGTTCCCAGACCAGCGCCCGGTTGATCCCGAGGACCGACCAGGATGTGAGGTAGCTCACGCAGACGGGAATCGCGGCGCCCGAGCGATACAGTGCCAACACCAGCGGGAAAGCGGCAAACGGGCCGCCGGGCGTCAGTGAGCCGGCCGCGGTGGCCAGTAACAGACCGCGAAGACCGCTGCGACCGCCGAGCCAGCGTTCCATCGCCTCCCGCGGGACCATGGCCTGGACATAGGCACCGACCAGGACCGCGGCCACCACGATCGGCAGGATCAGGATCAGCAGGCCAAGACCATCGCCGAGCGCCGACTGAAAGGCCTCGGGGCCGCGGACGATCAGCACGGCGAGGCCGGCGGCCAGTGCCAGCAGAACGAAGAACAGCGTGCTGCCGTCGAGCAGAGGTGGCCCCGGTCGGGGCTTCTCGTGCTCGCTGTCATGTGCCATGAATACCCTCGTCGGCGAGGCGGGAAAGGGTTCGGGCCGGTGCCCGTGCCCGCGCATGGTAACGCATCGGTCGCGAGGCCGCGGCAGCCTGATCCGGAGGTGGTGTCTTGGATGACTGGAGCGCAAAGCGACTGCTGGACCGACTGGCAGCGGGGGAAATCAGTTCCGTGGAACTGGTGCAGCAGATGCTGGCCCGGATCGAGAGCCGCAACCCGGCGCTGAATGCGGTGGTCACGCTGGACGCCGATGCGGCGCTCGCCGAGGCGGGGAAGTGCGATGCCGAGCGTCGCCGCGGCCAGGTGCGCGGTCCGCTCCACGGCCTGCCGATCACGGTCAAGGACACTTTCGAGAGCCGCGGCCTGCGCACCACGGCGGGCAGTCCGGAATGGGCCGAGCATCGGCCCCGGACCGATGCGGTGGCGGTTGCCCGCCTGCGGGACGCCGGCGCGATCCTCGTGGGCAAGACCAACACCGCCGAACGGGCCGGCGACTTGCAATGCGATAACCCCCTGTTCGGTACGACGCGCAATCCCTGGGACACCGATCGCACCAGCGGCGGCTCATCCGGCGGCTCGGCGGCTGCGCTGGCGGCAGGGCTCACCAGTCTGGAACTGGGCAGCGACATCGGCGGCTCGATCCGCCTTCCGGCGCATTTTTGCGGGGTCTGCGGACACAAGCCGAGCTATGGCCTGGTGCCGCTGCGCGGGCATCTGCCGGGGCCACCGGGCTGGCTGGCGCGTTCGGATCTTGCAGTGGCCGGACCGATGGCGCGCGAGGTGGCGGATCTGCGGCTCGCGCTGGACGTGCTGGCGGGCCCGGACCCGACCGACGCGGTGGCCTGGCGACTGTCCCTGCCGGAGCCGGCTGCACGGGAGCCAGGCCAGTGGCGCATGGCCGTCTGGCTGCAACAGCCCCCGTTTCCGCTGGCCCGGGAGGTTCTCGACCGCCTGCAGACGACGGTCGCCGGGCTGGAGGCAGCGGGCGTGGTGATCGATGCCGACGCGCGCCCGTCGGGCGTCGACCTTGCGGCCAGCCACGAGCTGTTCTATACCATGCTCGCGGCGGCCATGAGTGCCGGCCTGTCCTCCGAGGAAATGCGCTTCGGCCGGTCTTTGCTGAAACGCAAACTGACGTCGGAGGACGGCGATCGGGAGCGTTTCTACCGCGCCGCGGCCATGAGCCATCGGCACTGGCAGCATCTGCATGAGCAGCGCCTCCAGCTGGCGACTCGCTGGGAGCGCTTTTTCCGCGACTGGGACGTCTTGCTGTGTCCGGTCGCACCGGTCAACGCCTTTGCCCATGATCTCGAGGGCGATCCGAAGGATCGTCGCGTACTTGTTGACGGCCACATCCGCCCCTATTCGGACCTTTCCTTCTGGTGTGGTCTGGCGGGCTTGCCTTATCTGCCGGCCACCGTGGTCCCGGTGGGGCCGGGTGGCGACGGGCTGCCGGTTGCGATCCAGGTGATCGGTCCGCGGTTCGGAGATCACACGACTCTGGCCGCTGCAGCGCTGATCGAGCAGCTCGTCGGCGGTTTCCGGTCACCGCCGGGCCCCTTTTCCATGCACGCCTGAGTGACCAGCGGCTGGTGTGGCAGGCGTCCGACTATGGCACCATAAGGGGCTTGCGGCGTCGTCCGCCATTCTGCGACTCCGGAACGCCGTGACCCGGCCATAATCCGGATGGCGGTTGCCGTACCTGGAACCGCATGACGACGACCGTGACCAACCGCAGCATCACCGACGGAACCGGGAGGCTAGACGCATGAGCAAACAAGGCGAGCGCACCGATATTCCCCTTACGCGGGCCGAGGCGGCGGAATACGAGCGCCCCATCCGGCGCCAGGTCTGGCTCGGGATCGCCGGTGCGGTGGCTGTCATAATCCTGCTCATCGTGCTGGTCATGGAGGCCCGGTTCCGCTCCGGTCTGGCTCAGCCGCATCCGAGTGCCGTGTTCGATGGTGGCCTGCAGGAAATCGTTGATGCCTATGTTCCGCTGCCCGATGCCGAGATCAGCATCGAATTGCGCACGGATCGCGAGGGCGAGGACCGTTACGAAGTCCTGATCCGCAACCAGGATGGCGATGTACTGTTCCAGATGGCACGCGATGCCGAACACGTCTATCGCGTCGGCCACGGCCCGCGGGAAGGTGATTCGATCCGCTTCGAGGTGTTCCTGGAAATGGACTACGACGGCTCCATTACCGGACGGTATCGGCAGGATCGGGGCGTTGCGGTGGCATCTTACCAGTCGGCGCTGCAGGCGCTGGTTCGCCAGGGGCTGGCCGCGTATGTCGCCGATGCCGGCCATGCGGTGCAACAGGATGATCCGGATATCGAGCCCGACGCTGACAGTATCCGCCGCGACTGGGATGCGGTCATGGATCGCCACTAGACCGACTGACTCGCGTAGTCCTTGACTCCGACCCGACCGGCCGTCTCGCGGAACTTGCAGCAGCAAACCCGCTGACGGCCGGTTTTTTTGTTCCTTACAGAGGATTGCCGTGTCAGACGATCATGCCCTGTTCGTGACCGCGCCCGCCGGGCTTGAGCCGCTGCTGGCGACCGAAATCCGTGCCCTGGGTCTGGACCCGGTGCACGAACGGCGCGGCGGGGTGGAGTGTCACGGATCCCTGGCGCAGGCCTATCGGCTCTGTCTCTGGTCACGCATCGGCAATCGCTTGCTGCTGCCACTGGCGAGTTTCCCCGCACCGGATCCCGACGCCCTGTATGCGGGCATGCGAGAGGTCGACTGGCTCGCGCACATGACGGCCGAAGGCAGCCTGGCGATCGATGTCACCGGCGTACGTCCGGCCATCGCCCACAGCCGCTATGCGGCACAGAAGGCCAAGGACGCGGTGGTCGACCAGATTCGCGACGCGACCGGCCTGCGGCCGACCGTGGATCTGGAACGCCCGGATTGCCGTTTCCATCTGCACCTCGCCGGGGATCAGGCGGCGGTGTCGCTGGATCTGTCCGGCGACAGCCTGCATCGCCGCGGCTACCGCGAACCCGGTACGGCAGCGCCGCTGAAGGAAAACCTGGCCGCGGCGGTCCTGATGCGCGCTGACTGGCCTGCCATCGCCGCCGAGGGCGGCAGCCTTTACGATCCTTTCTGCGGTTCCGGCACGCTCGCGATCGAGGCGGCCTGGATGGCATCTGATACCGCCCCGGGTCTGCTGCGGACGCATTACGGTTTTCTCGGCTGGAAGCAGCACGACGACACCATCTGGAAAGAGCTGGTGGACGAGGCGCTGGAGCGTCAGGAACAGGGCATCGAGACATTGCCGGTCATCGTGGCGACGGATCACGATCCTGTGGCCATCCGCCTGACGCGGGACAACCTCCGGCGTGCCGGACTGGACGGCCGGGTGCATGTGGAACGCCGGGAATTCGGTGATCTGGCGCCGGCCGAGCGCCATCGCGCGGGTCTGGTGGTGATGAATCCGCCCTACGGCGAACGCCTGGCCATGGATCGCGAACTGGTGCCGCTGTATGCACGCATCGGTGACGTGCTCCGCGGGCGTTTCGCCGGCTGGCAGGCGATTCTGCTGACCGGCGCGGATGTCGAGATCGGCCTGCGGCCGGACAAGAGCTGGCGCGTGTTCAATGGCGCGATCCCGTGCCGGCTCGAGCGCTTCATCATCGAGCAGGACGCGGCCGAGGCGTCCAGTGAACTGGCGGAGCCGCTGGTCAACCGGGTGCTCAAGAACAGGCGGCAACTGGGGCGCTGGCTGAAGCAGCAGAACATCACGAATTACCGGCTTTACGACGCCGATATCCCCGAGTTCGCGCTGGCCATTGATGTCTACGGCAGTCGTGGCGGGGACTGGTTACACGTGCAGGAGTATCAGGCGCCGTCGACGGTCGATGCCCGCGATGCCCGGGCCCGGCTGCGCGCTGCCCTCAATGCGCTGCCCCAGGCGCTGGATGTGCCCGAACAGCGCCTGGTGTACAAGGTGCGCAGCCGTCAGCGCGGCGACAGTCAGTACCAGCGCCAGGCCAGCGAGGGGCTGTGGCTGGAGGTGCGGGAAGGGGCCTGCAAGTTGCTGGTCAATCTCACCGACTATCTGGATACCGGGTTGTTTCTGGATCACCGACCGGTACGTCACTGGCTCGGCGAGCAGGCCGCCGGCAAGCGCCTGCTGAATCTCTTCTGCTATACCGGCGCGGCCACCGTGCATGCGGCCGTGAACGGTGCCCGCGAGACGGTCAGCGTCGACCTGTCGCGGACTTACCTGGACTGGTTAAAGCGCAATCTGGCGCTGAACGGGCAGGATTCCCCGGCGCACCGCGTGGAGCGTGCCGACTGCCGCGCATGGCTGCGGCAGGATCGCGGCAGCTACGACCTGATCTTTCTCGACCCGCCGAGCTTCTCCAATTCCAAGCGTATGGACGGCACGCTGGATGTGCAGCGGGATCACGTCGACCTGATCCGCGAGGCGCTGGCCCGGCTGGCGCCGGACGGCACGCTGGTGTTCTCGACCAATCTGAAGCGGTTCCGCCTGGACCGGGATGCCCTGGCGGACGTGGCGATCGAGGATCGCAGTCAGTGGTCGATTCCGAAGGATTTCGCGCGCAGCAAACGCATCCACCAGTGCTTTTTCATTCGTCGATCAGCCTGATCTCGCCGCGCGCCGCGGCCGCGCGCAAGCGCTCGACGCGGGCTTCCCAGCGGTCCAGTTCGTCGTCATGCAGTTCCAGAATGCAGGGGTCGCAGCCGCCACCGCAGCATTCCGACGGATCCGGCGGCTGCGGTTTCGGTGGCAGACGTTTGACCGGAGGTTGTTCGCTCATGCCGGTTGCGCCGCCACTGCGCTGCCGATCGTGATCTCGCCGCCCTCGAGGATGCGGGCCGTGATCCCGCCGTGGCCGCGCACAGCGTTATAGCCGCCGGGGCCGAAGGTGGTCTCCATGGTCGAGCAGGGGTGGCACAGGCCGGTGTATTCCAGCAGGGCGTCGCCGATGCGGAAGCTCCGGTCTTTCAGGGCCAGAAGGTTCAGGCCACTGATTAGCAGGTTACGCCGCAACAGGGCCGGTTCCACATCGGCGCGGCCGAGCATGCCGGCGATCGCCGGGAGGTGCTCCGCCTGAATCAGCGTGACCTGACGCTTGCTGCCGGAACGTCCCTGGTACCGGTCACCGTCCAGATGGCGGTCGGTCAGGGCCACCACCCGTTCCAGCTCCTTCATCGGTGCGCCCCGCGCCGGCCGCACGCCGATCCAGCGCACGGCGCCTTGCTGGGGAAGGGTTGCCATCAGTTCCTTCAGTCGGCCCTGCATCAGAGTGTCACGTCGATCGCCGCGGCGGCCTTGCGGGCCTTGGCGCGGGCGGCTTCGATGGTGTCATCACGCGCGATCACCACACCCATGCGACGGCGTCCGCTGACCTCCGGCTTGCCGAACAGCCGCAGTTCCGTGTCCGGTTTCGCCAGGGCCTGTTCCAGCCCCGAGAACGCGGGTTTGCGGGATTCCCCGTCCACCAGGATGACGCTGGAGGCGCTGGGCCCGTGCTGACGGATCACCGGCACCGGCAGCCCGAGAATGGCCCGCGCATGCAGGGCGAATTCGGACAGGTCCTGGGACAGCAGGGTGACCAGGCCGGTGTCATGCGGACGCGGCGACACCTCGCTGAACCAGACCTGATCACCGCGCACGAACAGTTCCACACCGAACAGACCGAGGCCGCCCAGATCATCGGTCACCGCGCGGGCGATTCGCTCGGCCTCGGCGCGGGCACCCGGCGTCATCGCCTGCGGCTGCCAGGACTCGCGGTAATCGCCATCTTCCTGGCGATGGCCGATCGGCTCGCAGAAGCTGGTGCCGCCGGCATGGCGCACCGTGAGCATGGTGATCTCGTAGTCGAAGTCGACGAACCCTTCGACGATCACGCGGCCGGCGCCACTGCGGCCGCCTTCCTGGGCGTAGGTCCAGGCGGCGTCGATGTCAGCCGCCTCGCGCACCAGCGACTGGCCCTTGCCGGAGGAACTCATCACCGGCTTGACCAGACAGGGCAGACCGATCTCGGCCACCGCAGCCTCGAACTCCTCGCGGGTGCCGGCAAAGCGGTAGGGCGAGGTCGGCAGGCCGAGCGTTTCGGCGGCCAGTCGACGAATCCCCTCGCGATCCATGGTCAGCTGCGTGGCCCGGGCCGTTGGCACCACGGTGAAGCCCTCGGCTTCCAGTTCCAGCAGGGTCGCGGTCGCGATGGCTTCGACCTCGGGCACGATCAGGTGCGGCCGTTCCTGTTCCACGATCCGGCGCAGGGCGGCGCCGTCGAGCATGGACAGCACATGACCGCGATGCGCGACCTGCATCGCCGGCGCGTCAGCGTAGCGATCGGCGGCAATCACCTCGACCCCCAGGCGCTGCAGCTCGATGGCAACTTCCTTGCCCAGTTCGCCGCTGCCGAGTAGCAGGACCCGGGTGGCGGTGTCGGTGAGCGGCGTGCCGATATGCGTCATTGAGGAGCCTCTGCAAAGCGATGAGCGGGATGATCGCTTAAGGAAACGCTGAAGTATCGCCGCGTCCGCGCCCGAGACCGGTTGGGCCGCATTCTCCCCGAATGCCGTGTTGCGCTGCTTGACCGCAGAATGACTGCGGCGCTGCACAGCGCCTCTTGCCTCGGAGAAAATGCGGACGCCAACGCAGGCGTGCGAATACTTCACCGTTTCCTTAACGGGGCATTATCGTGCCGTGACCCCGATTCGACGTCCAGCCGGGTAGCGGCGAGACCGTGTCTCGGGCCGATGCGCCATGTAGAATCCCGGCTTTCCGCGGACAAGGCTACGGGGGCAGGGCAGCGCATGAGCATCAAATCGGATCGCTGGATTCGGCGCATGGCCGAGCAGCAAGGCATGATCGAGCCATTTGAGCCCGGGCAGGTTCGCGAGAACGACGGTGGCAAGATCATCTCCTACGGGACGTCCAGCTACGGCTACGATGTGCGCTGTTCCCGAGAGTTCAAGATCTTCACCAATATCAATTCCGCGATTGTCGATCCGAAGAACTTCGACGAGAACAGCTTCGTCGACGTGCAGAACGACGTCTGCATCATCCCGCCCAATTCATTCGCTCTGGCCAGCACCGTGGAGTACTTCCGCATCCCGCGCAGTGTTCTGACCATCTGCCTCGGCAAGTCGACCTATGCCCGCTGCGGCATCATCGTCAACGTGACCCCGCTGGAGCCGGAATGGGAAGGCCACGTGACCCTGGAGTTCTCCAACACCACGCCGTTGCCGGCCCGGATCTACGCCAATGAGGGCGTCGCCCAGATGCTGTTCTTCGAGTCGGACGAAATCTGCGAGACGTCCTACAAGGACCGCGCCGGCAAGTACATGGGCCAGCGGGGGGTCACGCTACCGCGTTCCTGAACCGCTGTTTGGCGCATGCGGGAAGCACGGCTTCGGCTCGGATCCGGCACCACAGCGCGCGTAGGGGGTGTTCGCCCGCGGCGAACGCACGCGGTGTCGATCGTCAGAATCAGTCCCGCGTGGGTCCGCTTCGCTTGAGCCACCCGACATCCCGGAAGCTCCTGGCCGCATCGCGTCCTTATTCCGGTAACGGCTCCTCGGCCGTCACCCGGATCGGCCGTTCCAGTGCCCGGCCGTCCAGTAGCACACGGTCCGGTTCCAGTTGCAGGCGGCCGTCGGCGAACCAGCGGACCACGTGGGGGAAGATCCGGTGCTCCTGCCGAAGGACGCGTGCCGCCAGACGGGCTTCGGTGTCGTCCGGGTATACCGGTACCTCGGCCTGCAGGATCAGCGGGCCGCCATCGAGTTCCGGTGTCACCGCATGGACCGTGCAGCCATGCACGGTATGTCCGTCAGCCAGGGCGCGGCGGTGGGTGTGCAGGCCGCGCAGGGCCGGTAGCAGCGAGGGATGGACGTTGAGCAGGCGGCGCTGGTAGCGCTGCACGAAGCCGTCGGTGAGGATGCGCATGAAGCCGGCGAGCAGAATCAGATCCGGTTCGCAGGCGTCGATCTGCATGGCGAGTTCGGCATCAAACGCGCTGCGATCGGCGCATTTGCTGGCATCGACAATCGCGGCCGGGCATCCGGCCTGTCCCGCATGGTGCAGCCCCGGCGCATCAGCACGGCTGCTGATCACACCGACGATGTCGCCGCCCAGGTCGCGGGCCCGCTCAGCCGCCAATAGCGCCTGCAGATTACTGCCCCGACCGGAGATCAAGACCACGGCGCGCATCGGCGAAAGCCTGTCAGTCGCTGAGAATGCGCACTCGCGGACGGTCGGCTTCGGCGGCGACCACGCGGCCGATCTGCCAGGCGCTTTCGCCGGCTTCGTGCAGGCCGCGCACGGCGGCTTCCGCCTGCTCCCGGGGTACGCACAGCACCATGCCGACGCCGCAATTGAAGGTGCGCAGCATTTCCTGATCGCTGATGTTGCCGGCGCTCTGCAGCCACCGGAATACCGCCGGCCGCTGCCAGCTGCTCCCCTGGAGTTCCGCCGCCAGCGTCTCCGGCAGCACCCGCGGCAGATTCTCCGGCAGTCCGCCGCCGGTGATATGCGCCATGGCGCGGATGTCGATGCGGCCGAGCAGGGAGCGGACGGCCTGCACGTAAATGCGGGTCGGTGCCATCAGCGCATCGGCCAGCGGGCGACCGTCGACATGCTGGTCCAGCGAGGCGCCGCTGTGCTCGAGCACGCTGCGGATCAGCGAGTAGCCGTTGGAGTGCGGGCCGCTGGAGGCGATGCCGATCAGGGCATCACCATCCTGCACCCGGCTGCCATCGATCAGCTCGGCTTCCTCGACCACGCCGACACAGAAACCGGCGAGATCGTAGTGACCCTCGCTGTACATCCCCGGCATTTCCGCCGTTTCACCGCCGATCAGGGCCGCCCCCGACAGCTCGCAGCCACGGGCGATGCCCTGGACGACACTGGTGGCGACATCGACGTCGAGCTTCCCGGTGGCGTAGTAATCGAGAAAGAACAGCGGTTCCGCGCCACACACCAGGATGTCGTTGACGCACATCGCGACCAGGTCGACGCCGATGCCGTCATGGCGTCCGGTGGCGATGGCCAGTTTCAGCTTGGTGCCGACGCCGTCGGTACCCGACACCAGCACCGGCTGGCGGTAGCGGTCCACCGGTAGCCGGAACAGACCGCCGAAGCCGCCCAGACCGCCCATGACCTCGGGACGGTGGGTGCGCTTCACGAAGGGCTTGATGCGCTCGACCAGGGTGTTGCCGGCATCGATGTCGACACCGGCATCGCGGTAAGTCAGGCCGCCGGATCGTGACTCGCGTGAATCGCTCAAGGGAAACCCCCGTGTGCTGGCGGAGCACGGCTTGGCTGTGTGAGTATCCGAAATCAGGGAGAGCGGGGTCCGCCGGGCCGCGCAACTCCAACCGCCGCGCGGGACGCGAGCGGGCACGTATAGTACCGGACAGCGCCCCGTCACCGAAAGCGGCGCTCGCCAAGACTTTCAGAGGAACCCGCGAATGAGGAATCCGATCGCCGTACTGGGACTGCTGGCCCTGCTCGGGCTGCCGCTGTCGATTCAGGCAGACGGTCTCTACGACGTCGAAGTTCTGGTCGATGACCAGTCCGAGGAAGTTCGTCAGGATGGCGCGCGAGAGGGTCTGCGCGATCTGATGGTGCGCCTGTCCGGGCGCGAGGATGCAGCCTCGTCCAGTGGTGCTGCCGAGATCATTCAGCAGTCGTCACGCTATCTGCAGCAGTTCGATTACGGTGAGCCGGAGGAAGACGGTGATGAGGTTCGCGAACGGCTGCGCCTGCGCTTTGACGGCGAGATGCTGGAGCGTGCCATGCAGGAGGCCGGTATTCCGGTATGGGCGGGTGCGGATCGCGGTTCGTCCCTGGTCTGGCTGGTGGTCGAGCGCGGTGGCGAGCGTGTGGTCGTGGGGGGTGACACGCTGCCTGACGGGCAGCAGGCGCTGCGCCGCGCCGGCAACCGCCATGGTCTGCCGCTGACCCTGCCGCTGATGGATCTCGAGGATCAGCGGGGAATGGACAGCTCCGATCTGTGGGGTGGCTTCCGGGAACCGATTCTGGAGGCCTCGGCCCGTTACGAAGCGGATACCGTGCTGGTTGCCCGGCTGGACCAGCGCGGCAACGGCTGGCAGGGGCGCTGGATCGTCTTTCGCAACGGTCAGTCGCAAGAGTTGACCGTGCAGGGTGAGGATCCGGCAGAGGTCGTCGATCGTGGTGTCGAGGCCGTCGCGGGCCGGCTTGCCCGGGAACTCGCCGCGGTGGCTGTGGGCCGCGACGCGGCAAGCTACCGGGTGCGGGTCAGCGGCATCGGCAATCTAAGCGACTTCGCGTGGGTGCAGCGTACGCTCGAGCGTGCACGTGGCGTGGGGCTGGCGGAGGCCGGGCGCGTCGATGGTGACAGGGTCGAGTTCCATGTCACGACCAGCCTCGACCAGAGTGAACTCGCGCGGGTGATTGCGGATGTCCGCCGTCTGGAGCGCGAGGATATCGAGCCGGCATCGCCTCGCGACCGAGACCAGGCTCCGGATCTCGGTTTCAGCTTGCGCTGAGTAGCAAGGCGCGGTCAGGTCGGACGGGGCTTGTCGAGGCCGGATCGGGCCGCGCCGCCGCGCCAGGCGAAGCACGAAGCCCCCGGATGGTGCTGCCATCTCGGGGGCTTCTTCCGCCCGTCCGCGGGTCGTCTCTACCAGCTGTAACCCACGGTCAGCAGATACGCGGTATCGGTCGTCGTGTTGCCTTCCGGTGGGTCGCGGTCATAGTCGACATTCACCTGCGCCGTGCCGGTGAGGCTCAGCACCAGCGGAAACCGAATGCCGGTCCGGGTCAGGACCAGCAGATCCCGGGATTCCTCGAGCCCCTGAAAGCCTTCCTGGTTGTGAAACAGGCGAATGCCACCACCGAACAGGCGTTCTTCGTAGTCGACAGCCCAGCGTGCGGCCGCGCGGCTATCGTTGCTGGCTTCGCGGAATTCCTCGTTGACGTACGAAAGGCCGGCTTCGGCCGACAGCTTGCGGGTGTCGGTATCAAAGAACTGGAAACCGGCGCCGACGCCGACGATGGTGCGCAGCTTGAGATCGCGGAACCGGTCCGTCGCCAGGCTCAGGTTGCTGTTCAGGTAAGTCCGTTCGCTGACGAAATGGTCATAGCGCATACCGCCACGGGCGCTTTCCCGGGACAGGTCGCCATCTTCCTTGGCGCGAGCGCCCTCGGCGAACAGGCGCAGCCGATTGACGTCGGTGCGGGCCTCGTAATCGGCGTTCAGGTTGTAGGCCTCGGTGCGGGTGTTGCCACGGGTCAGGCTGCCGCCGGCGGCGATGTTGCCGGAGGTGCGCACGGTCGGCGTGGGGCTGGTGCTGGCGCCGCTGATGCTGCTGATCGGGACCTCGGCGGGTTCCACCAGCTGGCCGCTCATCAGGCGCAGGCGACCGTCGTCGGCTTCCACCGCCTGGCCGACGATCTTGCTGCCATCCTCCAGTCGCACGTACAGGGTGCGGTCGGTGGTCAGTCCGGCAACACGGCTCCAGCGGATGGTGACCGTGTCGGCCGCGTGTTCGGGCTTGAATTCGACGGTACTCGAAGTTGCCTCGACAAAGGTGCCGGTGATGCGGTCGCCGTTATCGAGCGTCAGCGTGTCGGCCCAGGCAGTACCGGCCGAGGTCACCAGCAGTATCAGGCTTGTAAAGAGCGCATATGGACGCATGTTATCTCCTGTGGCTTGCGGCGGGATGTGGCGTCGACCAGCGGCGCGGCCACGAAGTCAACTGTTACAAAACAATTCCAGCGCCAAGTAAAAATCAGCGCAGGATGTTAGCAGAACCCCGATCGAAACACCTGACGTCGCAGCATCCCGACGCTACACTCGCCGCCAACGAAGCCGAGCCCGGACAAAGTCGATGCCAGCTCCCTCGCAAGCCGATCAACTTCGCCAGCTCGCGCTCGGCATTGTCTGGAATGCGGAAGCGACACTGGAGCAGTACGTGCCCGGTCCGAATGCGGATGCGCTTGCTGCCCTGCGAGGTGATCTGGGAGACGGCGCGGCTCCGCTGTTGCTGTATGGCGGGCGGGGTAGCGGCAAGACCCATCTGTTGCAGGCTGCCTGTCGCGACCTGGCGGCGGATGGCAGCAGCTATGTGCCCCTGGCCTCGGCGCGGGACCTGTCGCCGGAGTTGTTGCAGGGCCTGGAGATGCTACCCCTGGTGGCGCTGGATGACCTGCAGGCGGTCGCCGGTGACCGACTCTGGGAGGAGGCGATCTTCCATCTGTTCAATCGCCTGCAGGCCCATGGCGGCCGCTTGCTGATGGCGGGCCGGGAATCGCCGGCCCATCTGCCGCTGCTGCTCCCGGACCTGGTTTCCCGGCTGCAGTGGGGTCTGGTGTATCGGCTGCAGCCACTGGCCGAGGCGGATCTGCTGCTGGCGCTGCAGCGCCGCGCCCGACAGCGTGGCCTGGAACTGCCGCACGAGACCGCGCAATACCTGCTGCGACGGGTGCCGCGCGACAGTCATACCCTGTTCGGCCTGCTGGATGTGCTTGATCGCGCCGCGCTCGCGGCCCAGCGGCGTCTCACGGTGCCATTCGTGCGTCAGGTGCTGGATGTGTCCTGAACGCTCTGCCGTGATACCCGGATATAGAGCAGGCAACTGACGAACAGGGTCAGACTGAGGGCCACTTCGATCGCGCCCAGGGTCCGCGCCGCCCCGGGCGTGCCCATCGCGGCGACCCCATGGGCGAAGTAGAACAGCGCCAGCAGGCTGGTCCAGGCTGCGGTGTAGCGACGGCCGTGCAGGAGCCCTCGCAGCGGCACCAGAAGCGGGCCTGCGAGCAACAGCAGGAGTGGCGCCACCAGGCTGCCCGGAGGGGGCGCCAGCCATGTCATCCAGGCTGTCAGCAGAATGATGAGCCCGAGCAGGGTGGCGACCATGAGGTTGTGCAGGGCCCGCCTCATGAGCGTGCTGCCTTCAGCGCCAGTGCCGTTTCCGCCAGCCGTCTGCCAAGCGCCCGACACAGCACGTCCTCGTCCTCGGTGTGTGGCTCGCCGCCATCACTGCCGGCCACGTGGCTGGCGCCATAGGGCGTGCCGCCACTGCGGGTACGGCCCAGGGCCGGCTCGCTGTAGGGAATGCCGAGCAGCAGCATGCCGTGATGCAGCAATGGCAGTTGCATGCTGAGCAGCGTGCTCTCCTGACCACCGTGCATGGAACCGGTGGATGTGAACACGCAGGCCGGCTTGCCGATGAGGTCACCGGATAGCCACAGACTGCCAGTGGAGTCCAGGAAGTGCTTTACCGGTGCCGCCATGTTGCCGAACCGTGTCGGGCTGCCCAGAGCCAGTCCGTCACAACCGGTCAGATCTTCCAGCTCCGCGTAAGGCGCGCCGGTATCCGGGACAGCGGGTTCGGTGGCCTCGCAGACCGCGGAGACCGGCGGCAGCGAGCGCAGAATGGCGCTGGCGCCATCCTGTTGTTCGATGCCCCGGGCAAGCTGTTCGGCGAGGTGGCGGGTGGCACCGGTCCGGCTGTAGTACAGGACGAGAATCCGGCAGGGCATCAGGTGTTCTCCAGCAGTTTCAGGACATTCTCCGGTGGTCGTCCGACCACGGCACGATCACCGACAACCACGATCGGTCGCTGCAGCAGCCGCGGATCCTTGGCGACGGCGCGGGCCAGGTCGGCATCACTGGCGGTGGTCGCATCGAGGCCGGCGTCGGCGAAGGCGTGATCCGCGGTTCGCATCAGATCTCGCGCCTCGAGCCCGGTCTGCGCCTGCAGGCGCCGGAAGTCGGCAGCATTCGGCGGCACCTTCAGATACTCGATCACCTGCGGTTCGATGCCCCGGTCCCGCAGCAGTTGCAGCGTCTGACGGGATTTCGAGCAGCGGGGGTTGTGATAGATTTTCCATTCCATGGTGAGATTGAGCTGTTGTTGCCGGTGGTGGTTCATTGTGGCGGCAACCGGTACAAGCGCGAAAGCCGATCTCCTCAACGGCAGGTGTTCATCCATGCAGTTCCGTTGCCGATGCTATCTGGTTTCCGGCCATGTGCAGGGGGTCTGGTTCCGGGCCGGTACCCGGGATCAGGCCCTGGCGCTCGGTCTGACCGGGTGGGCGCGCAACCTGGATGATGGTCGGGTTGAAGTCATCGCCTGCGGTGATGCGGATGCGCTGGCCGCTCTGCGCCGCTGGCTCGAGCAGGGCACGAGCAGGGCGCGCGTCGATCGGGTTGAGGAAACCGATGCGGCGATAAGCTGCGACGACGGTTTTCGAATCGTTTAAGGAAACGCTGACTTGGGGAATCGATCCGAACTCCCCCGGATGTGGCCTTTACCGCCGCGCCGATCCATGGAACCATAATGCCCTGAAAAAATTCGTGGCAGCCCGCCCTTGGGGTCGCGATCCAATAAGCCGGTCCAGGCCAGTGCTGCGGCCCGACTCGGCCTGATACCAACGCAGCAACGAGAGAACGTGATGAGACTGAAGAGCATTCTTTTGGCGTCAATCTGCGGCGCTCTGATGGCCTCGGGTACGTTGCAAGCCGATGAAGGGGATTCGGTGCGTGGCGAAAACCTCGCCTGGAGTTGCATGGGCTGTCATGCCGTTGATTCGGCGCGCAACAGCTACCCTTCCTACCGTGTTCCGATGCTGGGCGGACAGAACGAGAAGTATCTGTATCAGTCGCTGGTGGCGTATCGTGACGGCCAGCGCAAGCACAGCACGATGCAGGCTCAGGCACGGAGTCTGTCCGATCAGGATCTGCGCGATCTTGCCGCTTTTTTCGCCGGTAAGCGGGACTAGTCGAGCCGCCCCAGTCAAGAGATTGATCATGAGCAAACTGAATACTTTGATTCTGTCGTTGAGCGCGGTGCTGTTCGCCGGGAGCGCCCTGGCGGTCGAGCGGGGTGATATCGAGCGCGGAGAGGATCTGTCGCTGGCCTGCCTGGCCTGCCATTCCGCGGATGCGGTCAACAACAATCCGGAATGGCCGCGCCTGCACGGGCAACATGCCGATTATCTCCTGCATTCGCTGCGTGCGTACAAGCGTGGCGATCGCGAAAACGCGATCATGCAGCAGCAGGTGGATCACCTGTCCGACCAGGATCTGCGCGATCTGGCTGCCTACTTCTCGCAGCGCGAGGGGCAACTGCACAGTGACCATCGAGCGCGGCGCTGATCGGCGCTGCCATTGATCTCCACGGGGGCGCTTGCGCCCCCGTGTTGTGTCCGGGGATCGCGACCGTCCATGAACCGGTGCCATTCCGGGCCAGCGTGGTCCGGCCTGTTCCACGGCGCCGGCCTGCTACCGTTGCTCAAGCATGGCGCGATAGCCGGCGCGGAAATCCGGATAGACAAACCGGTAGCCACTGTCGACCAGTCGCCTGTTGCTGCAGCGTTTGTTGCTTCCCCGGCGATCCCGGCCGCTGCCAGAATCACGTGGCGGGCGCGGCAGGTTCATGGTGTCGGCCAGCCAGTCGAGGACCTCGTGCATGGGTGTCGGTGCATGATCGACGCCTAGGTAAAGCGACGCCGGATCCGGCAGTTGCAGCAGGTGCTCCAGAACGCCGACGCAATCGGCCTGGTGGATCCGGTTGGTGTAAACTGCCGGCGTGTCGCTGACCGGTTTGCGATCACGCACACGCCGCAGCAGTCTCTCCCGCCCCGGACCGTAGATTCCGCCGAGACGCAGCACGATGCCGTGGCCAGGGGCTTTATGCAGCAGCGCTTCGGCCTGCAGGAGCCGCTTGCCGGAGAAGCCCCCCGGTTCGGTCGGCGAAGTTTCGTCGATCCAGTCGCCGCCGAAATCGCCGTATACCGATGTGCTGGAGACGAAGATGGTGCGTGTCGGCGACAGCCTGCGTGCGGCGAGGGCGGCCAGCACATTGTCCAGTCCGCGGACATACCCGCGTTCGTAGGCGGCGTCGTCGAAGGCCCCCGGTGTGGCGGTGTAGATCACCGCGTCCAGGGCCTCCGGCAGGGCTTGCACCACGGCCTCGGGGTCGCCCAGATCGGCACTCAGCCCGCGGATCGGGGCCGGCAACTGATCGGCCTGACGGCGTAGCCCGTAGACCGTGGTGCCGGTCGCGGCGAGTCGCTGGCCCAGTTCGGTGCCCAGTTTGCCGCAACCGGCGATCAGGAGGCGCTGTGTCATGGCGTAGTGTCTCTGAATCTGTCGTCGAAGGATGTCTGATGACGCGGCAACGATTGCAACCGACGCAGGCGGTGCCGGATCGCCGGCAGCCTGACACGACCGTGAGCATGGCCGGCCAGCACAAGGAAAACAACGTCCCGACCTTGCGATGTGCTTGTGAAGGCCGATGGCTGGAGCAGCGTATACGTCAGCGCGGGCTGACCTGGCTGGAGCCGGGCGACGCCCTCCGCCCGGCGATTAACGCGTCTCCGCAGCCATGCGCCCGGGTGGCATGATGCAGAAACCTCTTTCCGGCAAGGGCACGGATGTCGATGGAACGCCTGCTCCACGGTGAGTCTGTCGCCGGGGCGAACTCCCGGCCCCCGTTGCGCTGCTGCTTCCCGCGCTGATCATCGTCTGTGGTCCGCGACGCAGTTGATGTGCTGACCGTGCGCACCGGCGGCGAGTTGTCGGCTAACGTGGATGCCAGCGCTCTGCCAGCGACTGATAGACCCGGTCGGGATACCAGGTCTGGCCGAGACTGCCGTTGTAGCGGGCCAGCGCTCGCGTCAGATTGCCGTCCTCGAGTTCGAGGTAATGCCGCAGGATGGTGCAGCCGAAGCGCAGATTCGTCCGCACCCGGAACAGATTGTCGGCACCGTTGCCCAGAGTGTCGAGCCAGAACGGCATGATCTGCATCAGGCCGCGGGCGCCGGCGTGGGACAGCGCAAAGCGGTCGAAATTGCTTTCCACTTCGATCACGGCAAGGACCAGCTCCGGCTCCAGATCAGCCAGGCGTGCCTCCTGGTAAAGCGCCTGCAGCAAGCCCTCACGGTAATCAGCATCCGGTACGCGGGCCTCGAGCCGCTGTGACATGTCCCGGATCCACTCGGCATCGGCGCGCTGGTGGTCCGAGCTGTCGCGGCTGGCGCTGATGATCTCGCGCATGGCCTGATACAGGCGCTCGCTGGTCTGCTGCTGGGCCTGATAGGCCTGGGCCGGCGCCGGTAGTGCCAACGCCAGCAGGCAGATCAGTGTGCACAGACGTCCCGTCATCACGGCGCGAGTTTCTCCTGCAATCGATCTAGCACGGTCTCCAGTGGCCAGTCTTCGGAGGCTTCGGCCTCACGCTGCCGGTACTCCACCTGGCCGTTGCCCAGACCACGGTCACCGATCGCAATCCGATGCGGAATGCCGATCAGCTCCATGTCGGCGAATTTTACCCCCGGTCGCAGATCGCGGTCGTCCCAGCAGACATCGATGCCGGCATCCTGCAGCGCTGCGTAGAGCGTTTCGGAGGCATCGCGTACCGCCTCCGACTTCTGCAGGTTGATCGACACGATCGCCACCTGGAACGGCGCAATCGGGGCGGGCCAGCGAATGCCGCTGGCATCGTGGTTCTGCTCGATGGCGGCGGCGACCACACGCGACACGCCGATGCCGTAGCAGCCCATCGGCATGGCCACGCTGCGGCCGTTCTCGTCGAGCACCGTTGCACCCATCGCCTCGCTGTACTTGCTGCCGAGCTGGAACACGTGCCCGACCTCGATGCCGCGGGCGATTGCCAGGCGACCGTCGCCGTCCGGACTCGGGTCGCCGGCAACTACCTCGCGCAGATCGGCAACCTCCGGCAGGGGCAGGTCGCGCTCCCAGTTGATGCCCAGATAGTGTTGATCATCCACATTGGCCCCGGCCGCGAAATCGCTCATGACCGCGACCGAGCGATCGACGATGCAGGGCACCGGCAGGTCAATCGGACCCAGCGAGCCGGGTCCGGCGCCCACTGTCTGACGGATGGTGCCTTCGTCGGCCAGTACCAGCGGACTGGCAACGGCGGGGTGTTTTTCGGCCTTCAGGCCGTTGAGGCTGTGATCGCCGCGGACCATCAGTGCGACCAGCGGCTGTTCCGTTCCGTGTACCAGGAGCGTCTTGACGGTTTTCCCGATCGGCAGCGACTGGCTGCGGACCAGGTCGTCAATGGTCCGCACTCCCGGCGTGTCCACCCGGCGCAGGGGCTCCCGCGGTTCGCCGAGCGTGTCTGTCGGGGCTGCCGCCTCGGCCAGTTCCACGTTGGCGGCGTAGCTGCCCTGGTCAGAAAACGCGATCGCATCCTCACCGGAGTCGGCCAGTACGTGGAATTCATGGGACACGCTGCCGCCGATGCTGCCGGTGTCGGCATGTACCGCGCGAAAATGCAGGCCGGTGCGCTCGAAGATGCGGGTATACGTGTCGAACATCACCTGGTAAGTGCGCGCCAGGCAGTCGGCGTCGAGATGAAAGGAGTAGGCATCCTTCATCAGGAATTCACGCGCCCGCATGATGCCGAAGCGCGGCCGCACCTCGTCGCGGAACTTGGTCTGGATCTGGTAGAAGTTGACGGGCAACTGCTTGTAGCTGCGCAATTCGCGGCGCGCCAGGTCGGTGATGACCTCTTCATGGGTCGGGCCGAGGCAGAAGTCGCGCTGATGCCGGTCCTGCATCCGCAACAGTTCCGGGCCGAACTGGTCCCAGCGGCCGGATTCCTGCCACAACTCGGCGGGCTGCACGCCAGGCATCAGCAGTTCCACCGCGCCACTGCGGTTCATTTCCTCGCGCACGATCTGCTCGACCTTGCGCAGCACACGCAGACCCAGAGGCATCCAGGTATAGAGGCCGGATGCCAGTCGCCGGATCATGCCGGCGCGCAGCATGAGTTGATGGCTGATCACTTCGGCATCAGCCGGCGTTTCCTTGGTCGTGGCAAGGGGGAAACGGGACAATCGCATGGTGGTCTTATTCCTTGGTTGCTGGGGTCGCGCGGCAGCGAAGCCTAACCGATCCGAGGAAGCCCTGGCTCATTCGCACCAGTCGGCAATGAACGCTTCGGTTTCCTCGATCCGCCTCTGTCGCTCCTCCTCGTCCAGCACCACGACCTCGTCATCGCCGACCTGAATGCGACGGACCGCCGGATCCTGCAACACCGCCAGATTCTCCTGGTAGGCGTCGCAGGCCTGCTCGATCTGCTGGCGGCTGGTGCCGGCAGCGTCCGACGGTTCTGCCGAGTCCGCGTCCAGCTCGGCTGTCACGTCCGTCGCGTCATCATCGCCGGTTTCGGCCCGCGCCTCTTCGCCCGCCCGGTTGTCCTGGCCACCCGGGGTCTCGATCGGTTTCGCTTCAACGCCGGATGGCGGCAGTTGACCGTAGTGCGTGCTGCCGTCATCGCCGGTCCACTTGTAGACGGTGCCGGCCTGTGCGGCGCCGAGGATCCCGACAAGCAGGAAGAACAGGAAAACACGACAGACAGGCATGGCAATTCCTCTGGCCGGTGGCGAGGCCGTCGACGGCGGTCATGCGGGCCGCCGTGAGCTTCTTGACCTCGTCGGTATTCGTGAGTAGTTTTGTCGCCTTTCGGCGATCCGCATCACAGCATACCCCCGATGATCGTGACGCTCGACAGTGTCACGAAATGACGCTTGAAGGCGTATCGGAGCTGGCGGACGACGTCTCTTATCGGCCCCAGGCGGGGCACCGGACGGTCTTCTCGCTATGCGGCATATCATATCCATACTCGTCGAGAACGAGTTCGGCGCACTGGCACGTGTTGCCGGGCTGTTCACCGCGCGTGGCTACAACATCGAGTCCCTTACGGTCGCGCCGACCGATGACCCGACGCTGTCGCGGATGACTCTGGTCACCGTCGGCAACGATCGCATCATCGAGCAGATCATCAAGCAGCTCAACAAGCTGCTGGATGTGGTCAAGGTCATGGACATGACCGAAGGCGCCCATATCGAGCGCGAGATGATGCTGGTCAAGGTCTCCGCCGCCACCGGCGAGACCCGGGCCGAGATCGCGCGGCTCACCGATATCTTCCGCGGCCGCATTCTCGACGTCACGGACCGGATCTACACCATCGAGCTGACCGGTATCAGCAGCAAGCTTGATGCGTTCCTCGAGGCCCTTAACCAGACGGCCATTCTCGAGGTCGTGCGCTCCGGGGTCATCGGCATCACGCGCGGCGAAAAACATATGCGCATCTAGCCTCCGGCTGGATGTGCACGATTTCAGATTTTCAATTCGCGCCGGCAGATCGGCGTGCACCACTCAAGCGGGGGCAATATGCAAGTTTATTACGACAAGGACGCGGATCTTTCCATCATCCAGCAGCGCAAGGTCGCGGTGCTCGGTTACGGCTCGCAGGGCCATGCCCATGCCAACAACCTGAAGGAATCCGGCGCCTCGGTCGTGGTCGGCCTGCGGGCTGGCTCGCCGTCGGCAGACAAGGCGCGCAACGCCGGTCTGGACGTGGCCACCGTGGAAGATGCCGTGGCCCAGGCGGATCTGGTGATGATCCTGACTCCGGACGAGCATCAGGCCCGGATGTATCGCGATCAGATCGAGCCGAACCTGAAGCAGGGGGCCGCCATCGCCTTCGCTCATGGCTTCAACATCCACTACGGCCAGATCGAGCCGCGGGCCGATCTTGACGTAATCATGATCGCGCCCAAGGGCCCGGGCCATCTGGTTCGCTCCACTTACACCGAGGGTGGCGGTGTGCCGACCCTGATCGCGATTCACCAGAACAGTTCCGGTCAGGCCAAGGAGGTCGCGCTGTCCTATGCCTCCGCCAACGGCGGCGGTCGTGCCGGCATCATCGAGACCACGTTCCGCGAGGAAACAGAGACCGATCTGTTCGGTGAGCAGGCCGTCCTCTGCGGTGGTATCACCTCGCTGATCCAGGCCGGTTTCGAGACCCTGACCGAGGCCGGTTACAGCCCGGAGATGGCGTATTTCGAGTGCCTGCACGAGGTCAAGCTGATCGTCGATCTGATCTACGAGGGTGGTATCGCCAACATGCGCTACTCGGTGTCCAACACCGCCGAGTACGGCGACTTCGTCAGCGGCCCGCGGGTCATTAACGAGCAGTCGCGGGAAGCCATGAAGGGCATTCTCGAAGACGTCCAGAACGGCACCTTCGCGCGCAACTTCATACTCGAGAATGCCGCCGGCGCGCCGACACTGAAAGCACGCCGCCGCCTGAGCAGCGAGCACGAAATCGAAGTGGTCGGCGAAAAGCTGCGGGGCATGATGCCTTGGATCCGAAAGAAGCAGCTGGTCGACAAGAGCCGTAACTGATCGGTGAATCCGTCCCGGCCCGGATGACGGCAGGCCATCTGCGGTCGCCCGGGTCGGTGTGAACGGATCAGAGCTTCTCTGGAAACCGCTGTCGGGATAACCGGCGGCGGTTTCTGCTTTCCGGGTATCCGTCGTCGCCTCCCGGCAGCCGGCGGGCTGCTCTGACATGCCGGTTTAGCCACCCCTGTGCTACCGTGAGCAGCCCGTTGACGCAGACCGAAGATCGCCTGCCCATGCAAGACGACCACGTGGAAAAACCGAGAAAACCCCGCCGGGGTATCTACCTGCTGCCGAACCTGCTCACGACGATGGGCCTGTTTTTCGGCTTCTACGCCATGATTGCCGGTATCAACCAGGATTTCCGGATGGCTGCGATCGCGGTTTTCATTGCCATGGTCATGGACACTCTGGACGGGCGGGTGGCGCGCCTGACCAATACCCAGAGCGATTTCGGTGTGCAGTACGACAGCCTCTCGGACATGGTCTGTTTCGGCCTGGCACCGGCGCTGGTTGTGCATCAATGGATGCTCGGTGACATGGAGGGTCTGGGCGGCTTCTGGATTCAGCTGGGCTGGATTGCGGCCTTCACGTTCGCCGCCTGTGCGGCCTTGCGTCTGGCGCGGTTCAACACCCAGGCCGGGGTCGCGGACAAGCGCTATTTCCAGGGTCTTCCCAGCCCGGCCGCGGCGGCGGGGCTGGCCAGTCTGGTCTGGCTGGGCGAGTATCTCGGCGTCGGCCCGGGTTACGCAGCCAGCGGTTTCGTCATCGTGGTCACCCTGTGTACCGGCCTGCTCATGGTCAGCAATATCCGCTACTACAGTTTCAAGGAATTCGATTTCCGCTATCGGGTGCCGTTCATCATGATCGTGGCGCTGGTGCTGGCGGTGGCCTTTCTGTCCCTGTATCCGCCGGTGGTCCTGTTCGCTGCGTTCCTGGTCTATGCCGTATCCGGCCCGGTCATGACCATCGCCAGTCGTCGGCGACACCGCAAGGAACTGCTGCGGCGTCGGCGTGCCCAATCCTAGGGGCATGGGTGCGCGCAATGGCGAATGTCTATGACTGAGGCAGCCCGACGGGTCCTTTATCTGCGCCGCATGGGTATCGACGTCTGGCAGCGTCGCAGCCTGGCTCCGGCCAGCGGTGCGGCAGCAGTCGACACGCCTCTCCCCGGGGCGGAAGTGCCGCCGCCCGATGAGGGGGGCGGCCGGTCCGACTGGCAGGCGCTGCAGGATCAGGTGCGCGAGTGCCGGCAGTGCACTCTTTGCGAGACGCGTCGCAACACGGTGTTCGGGGTCGGCTCCCCGCAGGCCGATCTGCTGCTGATCGGCGAGGCGCCCGGTGCCGAGGAAGACCGCCGCGGCGAGCCTTTCGTGGGCGCCGCCGGCAAACTTCTGGACAACATGCTACGGGCGATCGATCTGGATCGGACAACGGTGTTCATTGCCAATGTGCTGAAGTGTCGGCCGCCCGCCAATCGGGATCCGCGGCCCGAGGAGATTCAGGCCTGTTCGGCCTATCTGAATGCACAGCTGCGGCATATCCGGCCGCGCGTCATCCTTGCCCTGGGCAAGGTGTCGGCCCAGGCCCTGTTGCAGTCGTCAGCCCCGCTCAAGGCGATGCGGGAACGCTGGCACGCGGCCGGACCCGAGCAGACGCCGATGATGGTGACCTATCATCCGGCCTATCTGCTGCGGCGCCCGGACGACAAGGCCAGGGCCTGGCGCGATCTGTGTGCCGTGCGTGACCGACTTCGGGAGCCGGCATGAGTGCCGTCCCGGAGGGCAATCAGGACCTCGCGGTGCGCGTCATGACCGATGCGGACCTGAGCGAGGTGCTGGAGATCGAGCGCCAGAGTTACGGCTTCCCGTGGGCTCCGGGCATCTTCCAGGATTGCCTGCGGGTGGGTTATGCCTGCTGGGTGGCGGAAAAGGACGGGCGGCTGCTGGGCTACCTGATCATGTCGATGGCGGCGGGCGAGGCGCATGTCCTCAATCTCTGCGTCGGTCCGGCGTCGCGACGGCAGGGAATCGGTCGGCGCCTGCTCGCGCATGCCATGTCGGTGGCTCATCGCTGCGGTGTCGACAGCATGTTTCTGGAAGTGCGTCCGTCCAACCGGTCGGCTCTCGGGTTGTACGAGGCGATCGGCTTTCACGAGGTGGGTCTGCGGCCCGCCTATTACCCGATGAGCGGCGGGCGGCGCGAGGACGGCGTGATCATGGCCTGTTCGCTGGGAAGCGCGGATCCGCTGTGGGACTAGGGAAGCGCTGATTTATTCGCAGGTCTGCGCCCGAGACATACTGACTGAACAATGGAGTCGAGACTCATGGCGTCCAGCCAGGAACACGAGAAAGAACGCGATCGTGACCAGCGCCCCGGGATCCTGGCAGTGATGCAGAGCACGCTGGCGGCTGCCTTCGGTGTCCAGTCCGAGCAGGCGCGGCAACGCGACTTCAAGCATGGGCGGCCGTTGCCGTACATTATTGCAGGCACGGTCTTCACCGTGCTGTTCATCCTGATTCTGGTCCTGATCGTGCGTCTGGTGCTGAGTAGCGCCGGCGTCTGACAGCCCGCGCGCCGGCATCCGCGGGCTCGGCCTGGTGCGGGAGGCGCATCCCGGCGGCACGGCTTCGGTATCGGTCCGAATGCCTGACCCCGGCCAGGCACCACCCGGGCGCGCACGCGGAAATCGATCAGCGCTGTTTTACAGCCGCTCGATTTTCTCGTACTGCGCTTCCAGCTTCTCCAGCGCGGTCCGGAATTCGGCGACCCGACTGCGTTCCTTGTCCACCACGGCGGCGGGTGCCTTGTCGACGAAGCTCGGATTGGCCAGCTTTTTCCGGGCGCGTTCCAGGTCGTCCCGCGCACGGTCGCGGTCGCGTCCGAGGCGCTTTAGCTCGGCTTCCTTGTCAATCAGCCCGGCCATGGGCAGCAATACCTGCATCTCGCCCACCAGGGCAATGGCCGATTCCGGTGCCTCGTCATCGGCCGCCAGCCAGGTGATCGACTCGAGGCGCGCCAGGCGCTCGAGGAACGGGTGGTACTCCTGCAGGCGGCGGGCGTCGTTGTCACCGCCATGCTGCAGCAGGACCGGCACCGGCCGGCCCGGCGCGATATCCATTTCCCCGCGAATGCGCCGGATACCGAGGATGAAACTCCGGATCCAGGCCACATCGGCTTCGGCGGCGGGGTCCTGCCGGGCCGTATCCATCTGCGGATAGGGCTGCAGGGTGATGCTTGTGCCGTCGACGCCGGCGAGCGGCGCGACCCGCTGCCAGATGGCCTCGGTGATGAACGGCATGAACGGGTGGGTCAGCCGCAGAACCGTCTCCAGAACCCGCACCAGGGTTTGCCGGGTACCGCGCAGGGCGGCCGGATCCTCGGCCCCGTTCAGCACCGGTTTGCTGAGCTCCAGGTACCAGTCGCAGTACTCGCTCCAGATGAAGTCGTACAGCGCCTGCGCGGCGAGGTAGAAACGGTAGGCCTCGATCTGCCGCTGCACGGTTTCTTCCACGGTCTGCAGGCGCGAGATGATCCAGCGGTCGGCGACGCTGAGCACGACCTCGCCGCCGTCGGCGCCGCAGTCCTCGCCCTCGGTATTCATCAGCACGAAGCGGGACGCGTTCCAGAGCTTGTTGCAGAAATTGCGGTAACCGTCCACCCGACCCATGTCCAGCACCACGTCGCGGCCGGTGGTGGCCAGGGACGCGAATGTGAAGCGCAGGGCGTCGGTGCCGTGGGGCGAGATGCCGTCGGGGAACTCGCGTCGAGTATCCTTTTCGATGCGTTTGGCCATCTGCGGTTGCATCAGGCTGCCGGTGCGCTTCTGCACCAGCGATTCCAGGTCGATGCCGTCGATGATGTCGATCGGGTCCAGCACGTTGCCCTTGGATTTGGACATCTTCTGGCCATGGCCGTCGCGCACCAGACCATGGATGTAGATGTCACGGAACGGCACCTCGCCGTCCATGAACTTCATGCCCATCATGATCATCCGCGCGACCCAGAAGAAGATGATGTCGAACCCGGTGACCAGCACACTGGTCGGATAGAAGGTACGCAGGGCTTCGGTATCCTCGGGCCAGCCGAGGGTCGAAAACGGCCACAGCGCCGAGGAGAACCAGGTGTCCAGCACGTCCTCGTCCTGGCGCAGTTCCACCGCGTGGCCATGATGTTGCTTCGCCTGGGCCTGTGCCGCCACCTCGTCACGGGCGACGAAGATGTTGCCCTGGTCGTCATACCAGGCCGGGATGCGGTGACCCCACCAGATCTGGCGTGAAATACACCAGTCCTCGATGCGGCGCATCCAGTCGAAGTAGGTGTTCTTCCAGTTGTCCGGCACGAAGCGGATGCGCCCGTCCTCGACCGCCCGGATCGCCGGTTCGGCCAGCGGCGCGGCGCGCACGAACCACTGATCGGTGAGATAGGGCTCGACCACGGCGCCGGAGCGATCGCCGCGGGGCACCATCAGCTTGTGCTTGTCGATCTTCTCCAGCAGGCCTTCGGCTTCCAGGTCGGCGAGGATCCGCTTGCGCGCCTCGTAGCGATCCAGTCCCCGGTAGGCGGCCGGCGCGTTGTCGTTGAGCGCGGCGTCCGCGGTCAGGATGTTGATCAGCGGCAGGGCGTGACGCTGACCCATGGCGTAATCATTGAAGTCGTGGGCCGGCGTGATCTTGACGCAGCCGGAGCCGAACTCCGGGTCGACGTAATCGTCGGCGATCACGGGGATTTCCCGATCCGTCAGCGGCAGGCGCAGCATCCTGCCGACCAGATGCCGGTAGCGGTCGTCGTCCGGATGCACGGCCACCGCCGTGTCACCGAGCATGGTCTCCGGTCGCGTGGTTGCCACCACCACGCTGCCGCTGCCGTCGGTCAGCGGATAACGCATGTGCCAGAGGTGCCCGTCTTCCTCTTCCGACACCACCTCCAGATCGGATACCGCGGTGTGCAGCACCGGGTCCCAGTTCACCAGTCGCTTGCCGCGGTAGATCAAGCCTTCCGCATGCAGCCGGACGAAGGTCTCGCGCACCGCGGCCGACAGGCCGTCATCCATCGTGAAGCGCTCGCGCGACCAGTCCAGCGATGCACCCATGCGGCGCAGCTGGTTCTGGATGGTGCCGCCGGATTCGGCTTTCCACTGCCAGACCCGTTCGATGAAGGCCTCGCGGCCCAGGTCGTGGCGGGTCTTGCCTTCGGCATTGAGCTGGCGTTCGACCACCATCTGCGTGGCGATACCGGCATGGTCGGTACCCGCCTGCCAGAGGGTGTTGTCCCCGCGCATCCGGTGGTAGCGCACGAGGATATCCATGATCGTGTCCTGGAACGCGTGCCCCATATGCAGCGTGCCGGTGACATTGGGTGGCGGAATCATGATGCAGTAGGGGTCGCCCTTGCCGCCGGGGGCGAAACAGCCGTCCTCTTCCCAGCGCCGGTACCAGTGCTGTTCAATGCTGCCGGGGTCGTAAGTCTTGTCCATGACCTGCCTGTTCTGATCCGAGCGTCAGCCGTCGTCGGCGCGCGCTCTGTGCCAACGGAAAGGCGCAAAGTATACAGATCGGGAGCTGTCGGGTGAGAGTGATCCGATGGTCGTCGGCATCAGGTCGCGCCGGGGTAGCGAGCCCGGAAGTATCCCTGCAGGGCCGTGGTCACACGCTGCCGAACACGCTCGCGCATGCGTTGCGCCCGGGGATACAGCTCCAGCGGCATGCCCTGACGCCATGCGTCGGGATCGGCGGTCTGCCGGGGCGAGCGTGGCATGTCGGCCAATGGCAGCCAGAGTCCGCTTTCACGCAGGGGGTCGCCGGGGCAGGCCACACGGGTCAGTGTCGGTACCCGGGCAGGTTCGGTCCGGCGGCTCATCCCGGCGCCGCCAGCGCGTGGTTGTCCGGTGACAGCCCGAGTTGACGGTAGTGGCGGAAGCGATCCCGGGTCCGCGCCAGACGCTGTTGCTCCTTGCTGCTGACCTCGGCAATACGCTGCCAGCGGTCCGGCGCCGCTGGCGGTTCGTCGCAGAGGTTGATCAGCATCCCGAAACCGTCCGGCAGTTGCAGCGCCGGCGTGCCGATCATGATCGGGGCCGTGGTCTCCGCCGGGAGAGCCTGATGGGGCAGAAAGCTGTCCTGACGAAAGGTCCACAGCAATCGATCAAGCCTTGCCTGCTGCGCCTGCTCCCGCGCGAGAATCAGGACCTTCAGGCCATGCGACCAGGCCTTGTCGACCAGTCGGCAGGTGATCAGCTCGACGGCCTCTTCCTGCGGGCTGTCAACGATATAGAAGTCGACCCGACAGGCCGCGCCCATGACTCAGCTCCCGACCTGGTCCATCAGGTACTGGACCAGCAACGGCACGGGCCGTCCGGTAGCGCCCTTCTGGTCACCGGATTTCCAGGCGGTACCGGCGATGTCGAGATGCGCCCATTTGTACTTGCCGGTGAAGCGGGCCAGGAACTGGGCGGCGGTGATACTGCCGGCCGGTCGGCCGCCGATGTTGGCCATGTCGGCGAAGTTGCTCTTCAACTGCTCGTCGTATTCCTCACCAAGCGGCAACTGCCAGGCTTCGTCCGCCGCGGTCCGTCCTGCTGCCAGCAGCTTGTTGACGACGGCGGTGTTGTTGCCCATCAGGCCGTGCTTGTGATGGCCCAGGGCCATGACACAGGCGCCGGTCAGGGTCGCGACATCGACCACGCTGGCCGGCTTGAAGCGTTCGGCATAGGTCAGCGCGTCACACAGCACGAGACGACCTTCGGCATCGGTGTTGAGAATCTCGATGGTCTGGCCGGACATGCTGGTGACGATATCGCCCGGCTTGATCGCCAGGCCGTCGGGCATGTTCTCGGCGGCCGGCACGATACCGACCAGATTCACCGGCAGTTCCAGTTCGGCGACCGCCTGCATGGCACCGAAGACGCTTGCCGCGCCGCACATGTCGAACTTCATCTCGTCCATGCCGGCACCGGGCTTGATCGAGATGCCACCGGTATCGAAGGTGATGCCCTTGCCCACCAGGACATGGGTCGGATCGCTCTTGCCGGCACCCTTGTACTGCATGACGATGAGCCGTGATTCCTCGCGACTGCCCCGACCCACGGCGAGCAGAGAGCCCATGGACAGCTTTTCCATCGCCTTTTCATCCAGGGCTTCCACCGACACGCTCTTGAAGCGCTTGCCCAGCTTCTTCGCCTGATCCGCCAGGTAAACCGGGGTGCAGATATTGGCCGGCAAGTCGCCTAGTTCACGGGCCGCATTGACCCCGTGGCCGATGGCCAGCCCCGCCTTGCAGGCGTCGCGGGCCGCGGCAACAGCGTCCGCGCTGGCGACCCCGAAGGTGATCTTGCGGGCGTTGGGCAGTGGCTTGCCTTTCTTGCTCTTGCAGGTGTCGAAGCGATAGAGCAGGGACTCGCATTGCTGCACCGCGTCGCGGATGGCCCAGTCGCAGTCACGGCCGCGTGGCGGTGCATCCGCCAGCGCACACCAGACATCCCGCGCGCCGCACCCGGACAGGGCCCCGGACATGCTCTGCACGGCCTGGCGGAAGGCGCGTTCGTTCAGGCTTTTTTCCTTGCCCAGTCCGATCAGCAGGATGCGCTCGGCGGTGACGCCCGGCAGGCCGTGCAGCAGAAGCGTCTGGCCGGCCGCGCCATCCATGTCGCCGCTGCCGAGGATGGCGGTCAGCTGACCTCCGGCGACGCCATCGATCTGCTTCGCCGTGTCGGTCAGACGGCGTTTCTCGAACACCCCCAGAACCAGGCAGCCGGTGCGCTGACTTTCGGCGGCGGCACTCTTGACCAGATATTCCATTCATGACTCCTTGCTGCGTGTATTGAACACCGCCCGAGCGGGCGGCTGACTGTTATGCTGTGTCCCCATTCTACCGCAATGACCCCGCGCCGCGGGGGCGTGTTCATCGATCATCACATCAGGTGTAGGGGCCCACGCCTTGCCGGATAGCCTGAAACTGTCGATTATCAGTCGTTATCTGGTCCGCGAAATCGGGCTGGCCTGGCTTGCCGTGACCGCCGTGCTGGTGGTGGTGCTGTTCGTCAATCGGCTGGTGCGTTATCTGGGCGATGCCGCCGCGGGCAATCTGCCTGGCGACATGGTGCTGGTCCTGATGGGCTACAAGGCGCTGAGTTACACGGCCCTGGTGCTGCCCGGCAGTTTTTTCCTCGGCATTATCCTGGCGCTGGGCCGCCTCAATCGCGATAGCGAGATGGCGGCTCTGGGGGCTTGTGGCATCGGTCCGCGGGAGTTGTACAAGGCGCTGGCCCTGTTGCTGATTCCGCTGACCCTGCTGGTGTCGTGGCTGGCGTTCGAGGTGCAGCCCTGGGCCGCCCGCGAGGGTCGGATCGCGGAGCAGACCGCACGCGAGACAGTCGAAGTGCAGGCGATCCGTCCGGGTCGTTTTCTGCAGTCCTCCCGTGGCGACGGCATGATCTACATTGAGGGCTTCACTGCCGATGGCGAGGAAATGCGGGATGTCTTCCTGTCGATCGACGGTGACAGCGAACAGACGCTGATCCGCGCGGAGCGTGGCCGGATCGAGGTGGATGCCGAGAGCGGTGACCAGATCCTTATCCTGCTGGACGGACATCGCTACGACGGGGTTCCCGGGCAGTCGGACTGGCGACTCACCCGCTTTGCGCGCCACGGGGCAAGAATCAGCGAGGGCGAGCCACCGGCGGTCAGCATCCGTCGCGACGGCATGCCGACACGCGACCTGATCGGTTCCAGTGACCTGCGGGAACATGCCGAACTCCACTGGCGCGTGGCGATGCCGGTGATGGCGCTGGTGCTCGGCTTGATCGCGATACCGCTCAGTCGCGGCTCGCCGCGCGACGGTCGTTACGGCAGGCTGCTGCTGGCGGTTCTGATCTATGCCGTCTACTCCAACGGACTCACCGTGTCCCAGGGGTGGCTGGAAGATGGCACCGTGCCGCCGCAAGTCGGACTGTGGCCGGCACATCTGATCGCCGTGGCCGTGGGCCTGTTCCTGCTCTGGCAACAGGGCGGCGGGTTCCGCCGACGGAGGCGACGATGATCCTGCCGGGTATTCTCGATCGCTATATCGCCCGGGCCGTGGTGGCCGGCTCGCTGGTCGTGCTGGTGGTGTTCGTTTCCCTCGAGCTGGTGTTTTCCTTTGTCGAGGAGAGCGGTGACATCGGTGGTGACTACACGGCGTTGCAGGCTCTGATTCATGTGGCATTGAGTGCGCCGCAGCGGGCCTACGAGGCGTTTCCTGTCGCAACCCTGATCGGCAGCCTGATGACGCTCGGCGGAATGGCGGCCCGGAGCGAACTGGTGGTGATGCGGGCGGCTGGTGTATCCGTGCTCGGTATCGGTCGTGCGGTGGCCCTGGCCGGTTTGATCCTCGCGCTGCTCGCGGCGTTGCTCGGCGAGCTGGTGGCACCGCCGGCCGAGCGGCTGGCCAGTGATATCCGTGCCCAGGCCCGCGGCGGCGATGTGGCGATGCTCAGCGACGAGGGCTTCTGGGTGCGGGACGGGCGGCGTTTCGTCAAGGTGGGGCGTGCGGCGACGCCGACCGATCTGCAGCATCTGAGCATCTACGAATTCGACGAGGAACGTCGTCTCAGTCGCGTCACCTCGGCAGCGCTGGCACGCCATCAACAGGGCGGTGACTGGCAATTGCGGGATGTCCGCACCGAGGCCTTTGGCGAACGTGATGTCCGCAGCGAGCGGTCGGACGAGGCCGTCTGGTCCGGTGGGCTGACGCCGGATATCCTCGATGTCGTGGTCGTCGACCCGACCGCGCTGTCGATGCGCGATCTACTGACCTATATCGCTTATCTCGACGAGAACGAGCTGGAGAGCGAGCAGTACCAGCTGGCGTTCTGGCTCAAGCTGGTCACGCCGATCGCCACGTTGACCATGCTGCTGCTGACCATTCCGCTGGTGTTCGGCTCATTGCGCTCGGTCGGGGCAGGGCAGCGCATCTTCGTCGGAATCATGCTCGGCATTGCCTTTTATCTGGCCAATCGGCTGCTCAATCACATCGGTCTGGTCTACGGCCTGCCGCCGTCACTCAGCGCGCTGCTCCCGACCCTGATCTTCCTCGCCGTGGCGCTGGTGGCCACCGCCCGTGTGCGGTGAGGAAGGGCTGATTGATTCAAGCGCCTGTTCCCTGGCTACCGCGAACGGTTGTGGTCGTCTGGCAAGGGCTTTCGGTTTGGGGTGTCAACGTCACCGTGTGGTGCCACGCCGGGGTAAGGCATTCCCTCTCCGGGATCGCCGTGAACCCATCCATGGGGGCTCATCGGCCGCATCCCTGCGGCCGACGTCCCTCCGAGGGAATGCCTTACCCCGGCACGAACCGCAGCGCCGGATTCGGGCCGGCGTCGGAGGCGTGCCAGCTGGATGCGCCAACCGCATCAAGCCGAGCGGCCGGCGGCCGCTCGGCATCGAAGTCATGTGACCCGGATGCGCGGTTTGGGCTCGCGGCGCGGATGCAGACGTAGCTGCTTGGTCTTGACTCGGCTCAGGGCAGGGGCAGCAGGACGATTTCGGTGTCTGACAGACGGTCGTGGACTGCCAGCCGGTCCCGATCGAACAGGGCCCAGAGCAGGCCGACACCGCCCGGCAGCATGGACGGGATGGCAAACAGGAAACGGCGCAGGGCGTGTTTCAGATCCAGCCTCAGACCGTCCCGGCGGCGTACCTCCAGGCGCCAGGCCTTCATGCCCAGGGTCTGGCCGCCGCGCAGCCAGAAGAGGGCGAAGAAGGCGAAGGTGAGCCCGAGAATGTAAAGCTGAAAAAGTGGCCGCCAGACGCCTTCGATGGCTTCGCCGCCGCTTAGCGGTAACAATACCGCCGTGCCGAGCATCCAGACGGCCATCAGCAGCAACGAATCGTAGAGCAGGGCCCCCAGGCGGCGCATGACACCGGCGCGCGGTAACGGGACTGAGGCTGAATCATTCATGGCACTCCGACGTGCAGGCAGGGAGAGAACTTTGGCATCACAGGGAAGAGACAACTGGCTATCCGCCCGCGGCCTGAAAACGTTGGTGGACCCGGTCTGCAGGGCCTGGCGGCGGGTGGTATTATACGGCCACTCGAAGACCTCTCAAGCATGGAATCCCGTGACCGACGAACAGTTTCCATCGCCCCTGCCGACGGCGCGCGTGATTCCCCGGGCCGAGCACCCAATCTCCCGCGCGAGCATCAGCGACAACGCTCTGAAAGTCCTGTATCGCTTGAAGAATGCCGGTTATCAGGCCTATCTGGTGGGCGGCGGGGTACGCGATCTGTTTCTCGGTCGCGAGCCGAAGGATTTCGATGTCGCCACCGACGCGCATCCCGAGGATGTCCGTGAGCTGTTCCGTAACTGCCGTCTGATCGGTCGCCGCTTCCGCCTCGCGCACGTGCATTTCGGACGCGAGATTATCGAGGTCGCCACGTTCCGGGCACTACATGACCCGGCCACCAGCGATGACAGTGACGATGTGAAGATCGAGGACGGCCGTGTGCTGCGGGACAACGTCTACGGCACCGTGGAAGAGGACGCCATGCGGCGCGACTTCACGATCAACTCGCTGTACTACAATATTGCCGACTTCTCGATCCTCGATTTTGCCGATGGCATGCCGGATCTGGAGTCCGGAGTGCTGCGCCTGATCGGCGATCCCGAAGCACGCTACCGGGAAGACGCCGTGCGCATGCTCCGCGCCGTGCGGTTCGCCGCCAAGCTGGGTTTCCGTATCCATGACGATACCGCGAAACCGATTCCGGACATGGCGGTCACGCTGGAACATATTCCGCAGGCGCGCCTGTTCGAGGAGGTGCTGAAGCTGCTGATGGCCGGGCAGGGCGTGGCCACTTATCAGCTGTTGCGGCGGTACGGTCTGTTCCGCCAGTTGTTCCCCGAGACCGAAGCGGCGCTGGCCTCGGAGGCATCGATGGTGCCGTCCTGGGAGCGCTTCATCATGCGCTCCATCGAGAATACCGATCAGCGGGTCAGCGAGGGCAAACCGGTCACGCCGGCGTTCCTGTTCGCGGCGCTGCTCTGGCCGGCGATCATGCAGCGCATGGATCGCGGTGACGAAATCACCGAGCCGTTGGAGCCCGAATTGCTGCAGGAGGCGGTCAGTGATGCGCTGGTGGTCCAGTTGCAGCGGGTCGCATTGCCGAAGCGCTTCAGCATTCCCTTGCGCGAGATGCTCCTGCTGCAACCGCGGCTGGAACGACCGAAGGGCAAGCGTGCCAAGCGTCTGCTCGGTCATCCGCGGTTTCGCGCCGCCTACGATTTCCTGTTGCTGCGCGCCGAAGCCGGCGAGGTCAGCGATTCTCTGGCAAAACTGTGGACTGACATGCAGGCATCCGGCGAGAACCGGACCGCCGAGGGCAGCATGGAGGATCCGCCCCAGCGTCGTCGCCGGCGGCGACGTCGGCGGCCCGGCCCCGAGGCATGAACGGCGGGATCGTGGTCTACATCGGCATGGGCAGCAATCTGGACCGGCCGGCAGACCAGTTGCGCGCGGCCTTGCAGGCGCTGCATGGGCTGCCGGACAGTACCGTGCTGGGGCAGTCCTCCGTCTATCGCAGCGCGCCCATGGGGCCGTCCGATCAGCCAGATTACCTGAACGCGGCAGCAATGCTCTCTACCGGGCTGTCCGCGCATGACCTCCTGCACGCCCTGCAGGCGATTGAACGCGATCAGGGACGGGTGCGGCGCCGGCACTGGGGCGAGCGAACCCTGGATCTGGACATCCTGCTGTACGGCGAACAACAGATTGATGACGCCGAACTGACGGTACCGCACGTCGGAATCGCCGAGCGCGAATTCGTGCTGTATCCCCTGGCCGAGCTGGCGCCCGACTTGCAGGTGCCCGGGCTCGGTCCGGTTCGGGACCTGCAGGCGGCCGTGGATGGGAAGGGGCTGGTGCGCGTGCCGTTCGACTGGAAGGAAGAACGATGACAGGGATACAGGAACAGGTGCCGTCCACCTCGTACATCGTGGTCGAAGGCCCGATCGGGGTAGGCAAGACCAGTCTCGCGCGGAGGCTGGCCGATTCCTTCGGCAGTGAGCTGCTGCTGGAGGGGCCCGACGACAATCCGTTTCTCGAACGGTATTACCAGAATCCCCGGGACGCGGCGTTCGCGACGCAGATGTATTTCCTGATGCAGCGGGCGGAGCAGCTCGGACGCCTGCGCCAGAGTGATCTGTTCGCCACCACCCGGGTTGCGGATTTCCTGTTCGACAAGGATCGTCTGTTCGCGCAGCTCACGCTGCAGCCGGAAGAGTACGGTCTCTATCGCAAGGTGCATGACGCCATTGCCCTGGACGCGGTTCCGCCCGACCTGGTGATTTATCTTCAGGCACCGGTGGAGGTGTTGCTGGAGCGCATTCGGCGCCGGGGCATTGATTACGAGCAGACCATCAGCGCCGACTATCTGGCGCGGCTATGCGATGCCTATGTGGAGTTCTTCTATCATTACGAGCAGTCGCCACTGCTGATCGTGAATGCCGCCGAGATCGATCTGGTCGACAACGACGCGGACTATCAGCAACTGCTGGATCGCGTACGCGGCCTGCAGCCGGGGCGTCATTTCTTCAATCCGTCACCGATCGCGCTCTGAGCCCCTGGCATCCGGCGGCGCTGCACTGCTGCCGGACTGCAAAGCGATCCGGCCTGCTGTGGAGAAATGCGGACACCGACGCGGGTGTGCGAGTAAATCGGCACTGTCCTTGCCCCCGCTACCGCCACGCGCCACAGTGGCGCCTCCGGCAGTCTTGAAAAAGCCCGGGACGCAATTCACTATGCGCTGCCGGCGGCGCTGATGCCGCTATTCCTCGTCTGACGCTCACGCGGGACTCTGCATGACGCAAACTTCAGCACCTCGCCCTCTTACCGTTGCCGCGCTGGCTGCGATGAAGCCGCGCCGCGACGCGATCGTGGCCCTCACCGCCTACGACTTCAGCTTTGCGCGGGCACTCGATGCCGCCGGTGTCGACCTGGTTCTGGTCGGTGACTCGCTGGGCATGGTCATCCAGGGCCACGAGACCACGCTACCGGTGACGATGGACGAAATGATCTACCATTGCCGGTGCACGGCAGCCGGCCTGGAGCGCGCGGTGCTGATGGTGGACATGCCGTTCATGAGCCATATCAGTCCCGACGAAGCACTGCGTAATGCGGGTCGCCTGATGAAGGAAGGCGGTGCCCAGATGGTCAAGCTCGAGGGTGGCCGGGAACAGAGCGAGGTGGTCCGGCGGTTGTCGGAAAACGGCATTCCGGTATGTGCCCATCTCGGCCTGCGTCCGCAGTCGGTGCACAAGCTCGGCGGTTATCGGGTGCAGGGTCGCGAGCAGGATGCCGCCGAGCGCATGTGCCAGGATGCCCTGGCGCTGCAGGGCGCCGGGGCCGATCTGCTGCTGCTGGAATGCGTGCCGTCGGATCTCGCGAGCCGCATCACCGGCGAGGTGGATGTTCCGGTCATCGGTATCGGTGCCGGTGCCGGCACCGACGGACAGATCCTGGTCCTGCATGACATGCTCGGCCTGACGCCGGGACGGATCCCGCGCTTCGTGCGCAATTTCATGCTGGATGCCAGCAGTATTCAGGAGGCTCTGGCGCTGTATGCCGATGCCGTTCGTGAAGCCCGTTTCCCGGCCCCTGAACACGGTTTCTGAGGCGCCGCCGGTGGTGACCGGCGCCGCCGGGCTGCGTGCAAGCCTGCGCGCAGCCCGCGCGCGCGGCGAGCGCATTGCGCTGGTGCCGACCATGGGCAATCTGCATCGGGGCCATCTGCAGTTGGTCAGGCTGGCGGCCACCCGTGCCGAGCGCATTGTGGTCAGTATCTTCGTCAATCCGCTCCAATTCGGTCCCAGTGAGGATTTCGCCCGCTATCCGCGGACGCTGCAGGCCGATCTGAAGGCACTGCAGGAACTCGGGCTGCCGGTTCTGGTGTTCGCCCCCGAGACCGACGTGTTCTACCCGGACGGACCGGAGCTGGCGTCGCGGGTCGAGGTCGGCGGACTGTCCGAAATCCTTTGCGGTGCCAGCCGCCCGGGGCATTTCACCGGCGTCGCCACCGTGGTGCTGAAGTTGTTCAACCTGGTGCAGCCTGATGTGGCGGTGTTCGGGCGCAAGGATTACCAGCAGCTGCAGGTCATCCGGCGCATGGTGCGCGATCTGGATGTGCCGGTGGACATCGTTTCCGGCGAGACGGTGCGCGAACCGGACGGGCTGGCCCTGAGTTCGCGCAATGCCTTTCTCGACGCCGGACAACGCCGGCAGGCGACATCCCTGCATGCGACCCTGCAGGCGCTGGCGGAGGCGCTGGTGCGCGGTGACGCGGCCATCGACGAGCTCGAGCAACGCGGCTGGCGCGAGCTGGAAAAGGCCGGCCTGCAGCCGGATTATGTCAGCATCCGTCGGCAGCGGGACCTCGGCGGAGCGGGGACCGCTGACCGTGAGCTGGTGGTGCTGGCTGCCGCGCGTCTCGGAACCACGCGCCTGATCGACAATATCGAAATCCGGCGGGACTGATTTGCCTGGTGGGCGTCCAGGTCATACCATGCCGCAGTGCAATAATCAGTGATCGAGGAATGTCGTATGCAGTTAACCATGCTCAAGTGCAAGCTCCACCAGGCGTGTGTGACCCACACCGAGCTGGACTACGAGGGTTCCTGTGCCATCGATGCTGATCTGATGGACGCCGCCGGGCTCGTGGAATACGAGCAGATTCAGGTTTACAACCTGCGGAACGGTGAGCGGTTCACCACTTATGCCATCCGTGGCGAGGCCGGCTCGCGCATGATTTCCATGAATGGAGCCGCCGCGCACAAGGCCAATGCCGGCGATCGGGTGATCATCTGTGCCTATGCGCAGGTGGATGCCGATGCGCTGGCCGAGTTCAGCCCGCGCCTCGTCTATTGCGACGGTGACAACCGGATCACCGGAACCCGGCGCAATATCCCCCTGCAAGTCGCCTGATCGGCCGGTCGAACCGCGTTTTCCCGGCTGCTGTGTCCGGGCAGCCTGACTGTGGAACGATGGCGTTGCCGCACATCATGAGCTGCCCCCGGGAACAAGGCAGAGGCCGGCTCAGGCGTGCGCAAGGACCACTGATATTCAGATCCGGCCGGCGGCCTGGGCCGCCATGATTTCCCTGACCAGGGGTTTCATGAAAAAGCTGTCTGCCGGTTGCAGGTCCGCCTTGACCCCGTGCTTGGTCAATGTGTCGCTGACCACGGGCCCGACCGAGGCCACCAGCAGCTGATCCAGCGCCGCCTTCAGGGCCTGCTCCCGGCCGGCGTTGGTGGCCACCGCGAACAGCCGCTCCACCTGGGATTTACTGGTAAAGGCGATCACCTGAACCGCACCGTCCTCCAGCGCATCCAGTAGCCCGAGTACCTGTGGGTCGTCCATGTCGTTTTCGTAGACGTAGGGCGCGACCGGTTCGCTGCTGGCGCCGGCCTCCGCAAGCGCCGTCATCAGCGGCGGGTTTGTTTCCTGCCCGTAGAGCTGCACGCCGACCCGTTTACCGTTCAGATCGAGTCCGGCCAGCGTGCGGATGACGCCGGCCGTGGTCGGCGATTCCGCCAGCTGATCCGGTTTCAGCCCGAACGCGCGCAGCGCGCGCCCCGGCTTGGGGCCGCGGGTGAGGGTTCGCGTGGCTCGCAGGGCCCGGGCGAACTCCTGCGCTCGCCCGCTGCGCTCGGCAAAGCCGGCGAGGCGCCGCAGGCCCTCACCCGTGAGCAGTATCAGCCAGTCCGGCGGCTGCCGGATAAAACGGTCCAGCCAGGCGCCGACCTGCGCGGCGTCCGGGGTGTCGCGAATCGTAACCAACGGGCAGCGCAGCGTGTCCGCGCCACGGCTTCGCAGCATGTCCGCGAACAGATCCAGTTCGCGACTCTCGGCCAGCGCGACGCGCACGCCATGCAAGGCTTGATCGATCTGATTCACGATGCCGTTCCCTGTTGTTGCAGTGCCCAGTCCACGTGTTCGCGCACCAGCGCCGACGGATGGTTGCGCCGCTGTTCCAGCGCTTCGCGAATGCCGCTGGCGGCCGGCGCATTGCCGAGCGCCACGGCGATATTGCGCAGCCAGCGATCATGACCCAGACGGCGGATCGCGGAACCCTCCGTGCGGCGCAGGAACTCGTCTTCCGACCACTGGAACAGGCGCAGCAGACTGGCCGTGTCCAGCCCGTGTCGTGGCGCGAAATCCGCCTCGCCGGTGAACTGCGCATAACGGTTCCAGGGACAGACCATCTGGCAGTCGTCGCAGCCGAATACCCGGTTGCCCATGGCCGCGCGCAGGTCTACCGGAATCGGGTCATGCGACTCGATGGTGAAATAGGCAATGCAGCGCCGGGCGTCCAGCACGTACGGCGCGACGATGGCCTCGGTCGGACAGATGCGCATGCAGGCGCTGCAGCTGCCGCAGTGATCGCTGACCGGCGCATCCACCGGCAGCGGAAGATCGGTCAGCAGTTCGCCGAGAAAGAACCAGGACCCGGCTTCGCGGTTCAGCAGCAGGGTGTGCTTGCCGATCCAGCCCAGTCCGGCCTTCGCCGCCAGCGGTTTTTCCATGGCCGGCGCGCTGTCGACGATCGCTCGGTAGCCGAACGGCCCGTATTCCGCCGTGATGCGCTCGGCCAGCCGCTGCAGGCGCTTGCGCATCAGCTTGTGGTAATCGCGCCCCAGCGCATACCGGGCGATGAAGGCCTGCTCCGGGTCCGCCAGCGTGGGGCCGGCATCGGCTGCCGTCTCCGGCAGATAGTCCATGCGCACCGAAATCACGCGTCTGGTGCCCGGCACCAGGTCTCGCGGCCGGCTGCGTTTGCGGCCATGCCGCGCCATGTAATCCATGTCACCGTGATAACCGGCCGCCAGCCACTCGTCGAGATGCGCTTCCGCCTCGGGCAGATGACCGTCGCTGATACCGAGCTGCTGGAACCCCAGCTCGTCGGCCCAGCTCCGAATCCGGTCGGCGAGATTCTCCAGATCCTCGGTATTGTGTTCGCGAGCCTGTTCCATGACGCGACAGCTTACGGAAACACGGATTCCTTCACACCTGCGGCTTCGTCATACTGCAGGGAGGCACGCGCCTTGTGGTGTCCAGCCAGGGGACGCCCTGACACCCTGATTCGCCACCTGCGCCGAGTCGAGCGGGCGGATGCCGGCTCGGCATCGAAGCCCAGAACGCGATTCGGCGCGGAATCGATGTCCACCGATGCGCCGCTTGACCGCGGGATGACGGCGGCGCTGCGCAGTGCGCCTCGCCTCGGAAAAACGCGGACGCCAACGCAGACGCAAGAATAGAGCAGAGCTTTCCCATGCCCATGCAGACGCTTCCACAGGACCTCTATCGGCCGGACCAGGTCGCCGACATGGATCGGCTCGCGATCCAGGAGCACGGTATCGCCGGTCTCGATCTGATGCATCGCGCCGGTCGCGCCGCCTATCGGGATTTGCGGCGGGAATGGCCGGCCGTTCGCCGGCTGGTGATTTTCTGTGGTGCCGGCAACAACGGTGGCGATGGCTACGTGATCGGCCGGGCCGCGCTTGCTGACGGTCTGTCGGTGCAGCTGTTTCAGCTCGGCGGCCGGGATCGCCTGCGCGGTGACGCCGCCACGGTCGCCGCCGAATTCGAGGCCACAGGCGGTCGTCATGAGGTCTTCGAACACATGGTCGGCGGCCCGGACACCGTGGTGGTGGACGCGATGTTCGGCACCGGACTCGATCGTCCTCTGGAGGGCATCTGGAAGCAGGCCGTGCATGCGATCAACGCGGCCGGCATGCCGATCCTCGCGGTCGATATCCCGTCGGGCTTGCACGGGGGCCGTGGTGAAGTCATGGGGGAAGCCGTGCGTGCCGATGTCACGGTCACCTTCATCGGTCTCAAGCTGGGTCTGTTTGCCGGTCAGGGGCCGGCCTGCCGGGGGCGGCTGTGCTTTCACGATCTCGCCGTGCCGGACGTGGTGCGCCAGGCGCATGCGCCCGCCGCGCGCCGCTACCGGCATGGCGATGGCTCACCCCCCGTGCCGGGGCGCCAGGCGCTGGCGCACAAGGGGGACAGTGGTCATCTGCTGATCATCGGCGGTAATCGGGGCATGGGCGGCGCTGCCCTGCTGGCCGGTCGGGGGGCGCTGCGCGCCGGCGCCGGCCTGGTCTCGGTTGCAACCCGGCCGGAACATGTCCCGTCGCTGCTGGCGGCGCAGCCCGAGTTGATGAGTCACGGGCTGGAGCGCGTGCAGGACCTGGACGTGCTGTCGGACCGAGCAGACGTGCTTCTGCTCGGACCCGGCCTGGGGCAGGACGACTGGGCCAGGGGTCTGCTGGAGCGTGCGGGCGCCAGTGGTAAACCGCTGGTACTGGATGCCGATGCGCTGAATCTGGTGGCCGCCGGCTGTGGCGTGCCCGGCATGGTTCTGTTGACTCCGCATCCCGGCGAAGCGGCGCGTCTTCTGGGAAGCAGCACGCGGGAAGTACAGGCCGATCGTCTGGCGGCAGCGCAGCAGCTCAGTGATCAGACGCAGGCCGTGGTCGTGCTGAAAGGCGCGGGCAGCGTGATTGCCGCCCCCGGCCAGGTGCCCTGGCTCTGCGACGGCGGCAGTCCCGCATTGGCAACCGGCGGCACGGGCGACGTGCTCGCCGGTGTTGCGGCCGCGCTGCTGGCGTCCGGCATGGACCCGCATTCGGCGCTGCTGACGGCGGTGGCGGCGCATGCCGAAGCCGGCGAGCGCCTGGCGGCCGCCGAGGGAGTCCGTGGACTGCTGGCTTCGGATCTTCCGGACGCGATCCGGACGCTGCTGCAGGCATGAGCGACGATCCGATGCGGATCCCGCTGGCCGATGCCGCCGCCACCGAGGCCCTGGGTGCAGCGCTGGCGCGCGCCCTCACCGGTCAGGCACTGGTGGTATTCCTCCGCGGTGATCTCGGCGCCGGCAAGACCACCCTGGCGCGGGGGCTGCTGCAGGCGCTGGGTCACACGGGCGCCGTGCGCAGCCCGACCTACACGCTGATGGAACCCTACGACCTGGCCATCGGCCGCTGCCTGCATCTGGATCTCTACCGCATGGTCGATGCCGAAGAACTGGAATACCTCGGTCTGCGGGAAGAGGTCGGGCAGGCGGCGCTGCTGCTGGTGGAGTGGCCGGAGCAGGGCGGTGAGCTGCTGCCGCCGGCGGATGTCCGGATCGATCTCTCGGATGAGGTCGGTGGCACAGGCCGTGTGGCAACGCTGCGGGCCGAGTCCGACCTCGCACGGGCACTGCTGCAACGCCTGAATTCCTGACTGCGGCGCTGCGCAGCGCCGCCTTGCCTAGGAAAAAATGCGGACTCCAACGCAGGCGTGCGAATAAATCAGAGCTTCCTTTAGTCAATTCTGGAGTTTTTCGCTATCCTCTTGCCGAGAATCGAATTTCTTGCTTTTATTGGTGCGCAGGGTATACGGTAAACCCATCTGCTTTCGAGGAGCGTCTGCCGTGTCCAGCCTCATCCGGGTTCTTCTGGCCTGCACCTGTCTGCTGTTCGTCCTTACCGGACAGGCACTTGCCGTCACCGTGGAGAACGTTCGCGTGTGGTCCGAGGATGACCGCACGCGCGTCGTGCTGGATCTGTCCGCCGAGGCGGAACACCGGCTGTTCACGCTGGACGACCCCGATCGGGTGGTGATCGATGTCACCGGTGGCCGTCTTGCCGATGGTGTCGATGCGACCATGCGTGGCCTTCTCCAGGGCATGCGCAGCGCCAACCGGGACAGCGGTGAATTGCGTCTCGTGTTCGATCTGTCAGGGACCGCCCGCGCCCAGAGCTTCCTGGTCAAGCCCAATGGCGATCAGGGGCACCGCCTGGTGGTGGACCTGCAGCACAGCGAAAAACGGCGGCAGACCGTGCGGTCCGCGCCGTCCCCGGACAAGCGTGAGTTCGTGGTCGCCATCGACCCCGGCCACGGCGGGCGCGATCCCGGCGCCATCGGCCCCGGCGGCACTCAGGAAAAGATGGTGGTGCTTGAGGTCGCGAAAAAGCTCGCCTATCTGCTGGAAAAGGAGCCGGGTATCCGGCCGCTGCTGATCCGTGACACCGATACCTTCGTGCCGTTGGCGGAACGGCGGGAAAAGGCGCGGTCCAGTGAGGCGGACATCTTCATTTCCCTGCATGCCGATGCGGTGGCCAATGGCGGACCTCGCGGCTCGTCCGTTTATACCCTGTCCCAGTCCGGCGCCAGTTCGCAGGCGGCTCGGCTGGTCGCACAGCGCGAAAATGCCGCAGACCTGATTGGCGGCGTCTCGCTGTCGGACAAGGACGATCTGGTGCGTTCGGTGCTGGTGGATCTCTCGCGAGCATCGACCCAGCAGGCGAGCATAGAACTGGCTGCCGACGTGCTGACCGAGCTGTCGCAGGTCGGTCCGATTCACAAGCGGGACGTGGAGCGGGCCGGCTTTGTCGTCCTGCAGTCGCTGGACATGCCGTCGGTGCTGGTGGAACTCGCGTTCATCTCGAACCCGGTGGAAGAGCGCCAGCTGCGCAGCCCGGATCACCAGTGGGATCTCGCGCGGGCGGTGGCCGGTGGTGTGGCCAGTTATCGCGATCGGCACCAGCCGGCGACGCGCATGGCCAGTGCGGAATCCGGCAACGGGTCGGGACGCGAGCATGTAGTGCGCCGTGGCGAAACCCTGAGTGGTATTGCCCAGAAGCACGCCGTCAGTGTCCGGGAGCTGCGTTCGGCCAACGAACTCAATGGTGACCGCATCACGGTCGGGAGCAAGCTCCGCATTCCATAGGGACGGGGTTCCCGGGAACCTCCGTTCTAGCGCTGATTACAATTGTCACCGGTTTCCATCCACCGGGGGGCTTGCCGCATACTGCACGCTTTTGCGAGAGCATCCGGTCCCGGCATGTCCCGTATTCGCCTGTTACCCGATCAATTGGTCAACCAGATCGCCGCCGGCGAGGTGGTGGAACGTCCTGCGTCCGTGGTCAAGGAACTGGTCGAGAACAGCCTCGACTCCGGCGCTTGCCGCATTCAGCTGGAACTCGAGGCGGGGGGGCGCAACCGGATTCAGGTCCGGGATGACGGCGCAGGCATGGCGCGGGACGAGTTGGCGGTCGCGCTCCAGCGCCACGCCACCAGCAAGATCGCCTCGCTGCAGGATCTGGAACGGGTGGCGAGCCTCGGTTTTCGCGGTGAGGCATTGCCCAGCATCGCCTCGGTGTCGCGACTGCAACTGACCTCCCGGTGTGCCGACGATGACGCCGGCTGGCAGCTGCAACTCGATGGCGGGCGGCCGCTGGGCGAGCCGTCGCCCAGCGCCCATCCGGTCGGGACCACCGTGGATGTGCGGGATCTGTTCTACAACACCCCGGCCCGGCGCCGCTTCCTGCGGACCGACCGTACCGAGTTCACCCATGTGCAGGAGTTGCTGCGCAAGCTGGCGCTGGCGCGTTTCGATGTGGCCATCAGCCTGCGGCACAACCAGCGCGACGTGCTCAATCTCCCGGCCTGTATCGACTCGCTCGGGCAGGAGCAGCGGTTGGCAAAGCTCCTCGGCGCGGTGTTCGTCGAGCAGTCATTGCGGCTCGAACGCGAGGCCACCGATCTGCGGCTGCAGGGCTGGATCGGATTGCCGACCGCGTCCCGCGGGCAACCGGATCTTCAGTATCTGTTCGTCAACGGCCGTGCGGTGCGCGATCGCAGTGCCGCACACGCCGTGCGTCGGGCCTACCAGGATGTGCTGTTCAAGGACCGCTATCCGGCCTATGTGCTGTATCTGGAGGTGGATCCGACCCAGGTCGATGTCAACGTGCATCCGGCCAAATCCGAGGTCCGTTTTCGCGATGGCCGACTGCTCTACGACTTCGTGTTCCGGACCGTGTCCGAGGCGCTGGCCGAAGTGCGGCCGCGGTCTGCCGCGCCGGTGACACCTGTGCCGGCTCCGACAGAGGCCTGGCCGCTGCGGGGTGACGCACGCGCTTCGCCCGCCGTCGGCCGTCTTGCGCTGGGCGAGCCGGCCCCGGCCTACCAGGCGAGCGACAAGCCGGTCGCGTCGGTATTGCCAGGCGTGGCTGCCGACGAGGCGCCTGAAGCCCCGGCGGTGCCGCCACTGGGGTATGCCGTGGCCCAGATCCACGGCGTCTATATCCTGGCGGAGAATCCTGCCGGGCTGGTGCTGGTGGACATGCATGCGGCGCACGAGCGGATCGTCTACGAGCGCATGAAGCTGCAATACCAGGCTCAGGGTGTGCAGTCGCAGGCCTTGCTGACGCCGGTCAGCGTCGCCGTTTCGTCGGCCGAGGCCACGCTTGCCGAAGAACAGGCCGAGGTGTTCGCCGCGGTGGGCCTGGAACTGGATCGCAGCGGCCCCGAGACGCTGCTCGTGCGCAGTCTGCCGGCGCTGCTGCCGGGGGCCGACGCGGCGCGACTGGTGCGTGACGTGCTCGCGGATTTCCGCACTCAGGGCCAGTCGCAACGTCTGTCCGAAAGGCTGAATCATGTGCTCGGCACCATGGCCTGTCACGGTTCGGTGAGAGCGAACCGGCAACTGGAACCGGCCGAAATGAATGCCCTGTTGCGCGACATGGAGCGCACGCCGAATGCCGGGCAATGCAACCACGGGCGCCCCACCTGGACCCAGCTAGACATGGCGGCGCTGGACCGTCTGTTCCTGCGCGGCCAGTAAACGCGCCTGGTGAGGGAGACCATGGATCAAGCCGTCATCTGCCTGATGGGGCCGACCGCTTGCGGCAAGACCGATCTGGCCGTGGAGCTGGCACAACATCGACCGCTGGATATCATCAGCGTTGATTCGGCCATGGTCTACCGCGGCATGGATATCGGCACGGCCAAACCGGACCCGGAGGTCCTGGCGCGGGCGCCGCATGCGCTGATCGATATCTGCGACCCGCTCGAGAGCTACTCGGCGGCCCGGTTCCGGGAGCATGCCCTCGCCGAAGTCCGGGCCAGTCATGCCCGCGGTCGCATTCCCCTGCTGGTGGGTGGCACCATGCTGTATTTCCGGGCGCTGCGCTGCGGACTGTCCGATGTGCCGCCAGCGGATCCGGAAATCCGTGATGCCCTGACCGCGGAGGCCGAGGAGCGCGGCTGGGCGGCTCTGCATGCCGAGCTCGCCGGCATCGATCCGGCCGCCGCGCAGCGCATCCACATGCGCGATGCGCAGCGTATTCAGCGGGCGCTGGAGGTGTTCCGGCTTACCGGGCAGCCGATGTCCGCCTTGCAGGCAACGCGTCAGCGCCCGCCCGGTCTGGCTTTTTTCAATCTGGCTCTGATGCCGGGCCGGCGGGAGCAACTGCATGGGCGCATCGAACAGCGCTTCCGCTCGATGCTTGACCACGGATTGATCGACGAAGTGCAGGCCTTGCGCCGGATTGACGGGCTGGGGCTGAACCACCCGTCCATGCGCGCGGTCGGATATCGGCAGGTCTGGCAGTACCTGGACGGTGAATACGATCGGGAGACGATGACCTGGCGCGGCATCTTTGCCAGTCGCCAGTTCGCCAAACGCCAGCTGACCTGGCTGCGTGCGGAGCGGGAGCTTTGCACGCTTGAGGCGGAGGCGACAGATCTTCCGATCCGCGCACTGGCAATGATTGATCGCTGGCTGACGGAGCACTGATCTGCTGCCACGCTTGTGTCAGCGTCTCCGCAGGGCCTTGATACCGCGCATATTCGCCTACACTTCATTGCCGAAGGGCGGTCGTTCGCCTGTGATAGACTCATTTTTTTGGCGACGATTGTGGGTTTGGGTGACCCTTTGCGAGAGCCCCCGCAGACGTCGTTAAAAATAACAAATGATCGGTTTTTCAAGGGGTCAGCCAAATGTCCAAGGGGCAGTCTTTACAAGAGCCATTTCTCAACGCGCTGCGCAAGGAGCGGATTCCGGTCGCCATTTATCTGGTCAACGGCATCAAGTTGCAGGGGCAGATCGAATCTTTCGATCAGTTCGTGGTGTTGTTGAAAAATACCGTGAGCCAGATGGTCTACAAGCACGCCATCTCGACGATTGTCCCGGCGCGCAACGTCAAGCTCGCACCCGCCGAGCCGGAAAAGTCCCCCGGGCCCGATCTTGGTAACACCTGACAGCCGCGCCTCGGGCGCGTCCGAACTGCAGCTCTTCGATCGTCCCACCGGTGGCGAGGGAGCGCTGCTGGTTCATATCGATACCGGAGACGCGGACGACGATCTGGCCCGCGCCGAGATCATTGCGCTGGCCGAGTCGGCCGGCGCGGATATTCGCGACATCATCAGCGTCTCTCGCCGGCGCCCGGATCCGCGCACCTTCGTCGGTAGCGGCAAGGTCGAGGAACTGGCGGCGCTGGTGGCCAGTCACGAGGCTGCCCTGGTGATCGTCAACCATGCGCTCTCGCCCAGTCAGGAACGCAATCTCGAACGGGCACTGAGTTGCCAGGTCATCGACCGTACCGGACTGATCCTGGATATCTTTGCCCAGCGCGCGCGAACCCATGAAGGCAAATTGCAGGTCGAACTGGCGCAGCTGCGACATGTGGCAACGCGCCTGGTGCGCGGCTGGACCCATCTGGAGCGACAGAAAGGCGGCATCGGCATGCGCGGGCCGGGCGAGACCCAGCTCGAGACCGACCGCCGACTGCTCGGGATCCGGATCAAGCAGCTGGAACGGCGTCTGGCGCGAGTGCGTCAGCAGCGCGCCCAGGGGCGGCAGTCCCGTCGGCGCCGGGAGTTGCCCACGGTTTCTCTCGTCGGGTATACCAATGCCGGCAAGTCCACCCTGTTCAATCGCCTGACCGAAGCCGCTGTCTATGCCGACGACCGGTTGTTCGCGACGCTGGACACGACGCTGCGGCGGCTGGAGCTGGGCAACGACGAGCCTGTGATCCTCGCGGATACCGTCGGCTTCATCCGGGATCTGCCGCACCAGCTGGTGGCGGCATTCCGCTCGACGCTGGAAGAGGCGGCGGAATCGGACCTGCTGCTGCATGTGGTGGATGCCGGTGACGAGGGCTGGCGCGATAGTATCGCGCAGGTCGAACTCGTCCTGGAGGAAATCGGCGCCCTTGATCTGCCACGGCTGCTGGTTTTCAACAAGATTGACCAGACCGGGGCTGCTGCCGGACGCCGCACCGTGGAACCGGATGCTCGCGAAGAGGTCTGGGTATCAGCAGCCACGGGTGACGGTCTTGATGGCCTGCTCGATGCCATTCGTGAATCGGTCGGCGAGGACCGGCTTTACGGCACCGTCTGCCTGGCCCCGGAAGAGGGGCGGCTGCGCGCGCGCCTGTACGAGCTGGGTGCCGTGGTCGCGGAACGGCCGCAGGATGACGGGCAGATTGCCATGGAGCTTGCGGTGAAGCGTCGGGACTATCAGCAGCTGGTCAAGCGCGACGGACTTCGTGCCGATCTTCTGCCCGCAGCCTAGACCCGCTTCCCGGGTCGCATCAGGGTGGCGTCAGCGGTGGAACGGTTTGCGCCGATCGTCTTGTCCATGGCTTGCCACGACGGCTACAATGCTCGGGTTGGCGTCTGCGGAATTCGCCATGCCCTGTCAGAACGCGATGTCGCATCGCTGGAGTTGAAGGTTGATCCGGTCCCACCGGACGAATGCGCCCGTAACGGGGCGTGTTCGCAAGTCGAAACGCCCACCCGTCCAAGTAACGCATGCCGACCCGCCAGGGCGGCGGCCGCACGACGACCGGGCCGCTGAGTTGTGAATAACGGAGAACACTATGTCCTGGAATGAGCCCGGTCGCGGCAACCGCGATCCCTGGGGAAGCTCCGGCAATCAAGGGCCGCCGGATCTCGACGAGGTGGTCAAGAAGCTGCGCGGGAAATTCGGTGGCCTGTTCGGCGGTCGCGGTAATGGCGACGGCGGCGGTAACGGAGCCGATGGCGGTGACGGCGGCGGCTCGTCCGGCCTGGGCGGCGCCGGCATCGGCATCATTGTCGGGATCGTGGGCCTGGTCTGGCTGGCCTCCGGCATTTACATCATCGACGAAGGTTTCCGCGGTGTGGAGCTGCGTTTCGGCGCCTACACGCGAACCACGACCCCGGGGCCGCACTGGCACCCGCCGTATCCGATCGGTTCGGTGGAGCGGGTCAATACCGAGCAGCGCCGGGTGGCGGAAATCGGCTATCAGAGCGTGTCCGGTGACCGTACCCAGAAGGTCGCCCGGGAAGCGCTGATGCTGACCCAGGACGAGAACATCGTCGATGTGCGCCTGGCGGTGCAGTACCAGGTCAGCGATCCGCGCGCCTATCGATTCAATTTCCGCGACCCCGACAACTCCCTCAAGCAGGTGGCCGAGAGTGCACTGCGTGAGGTGGTCGGCAAGCGCCGGCTGGATTTCGTGCTGACCGAAGGCCGTACCGAAGTTGCCGAAGAGACCCGCCGGGTGATCAGCGAGACCCTGGACCGTTACGAAGCCGGCCTGATCGTGGTCAGCGTCGACATTCAGGACGTGCAGCCGCCGGAACAGGTCCAGAGCGCGTTCGAAGACGCGATCATGGCGCGCGAGGACGAGCAGCGGAAGATCAACCAGGCGAACGCCTATCGCAACGAAATCCTGCCACGGGCGCAGGGTGAAGCGGCACGCATTCGCGAGGAGGCCGAGGGCTACCGGCAGCAGGTGGTGGCTCTGGCCGAGGGTGAAAGTGCCCGCTTCATGGCGCTGTTGCAGGAATATGACCGGTCGCCCGAAGTCACCCGTGAGCGTCTCTATCTGGATGCCATGGCCGAGATCCTCGGTCGCAGCAGCAAGGTCCTGATCGACTCGTCGGCCGGAGACCCGCTGCTTTATCTGCCGCTGGATCGCCTGCGTGACGGACGCTCGGGTGCCAGCAACGACGGCGCGAGCAACGACAGCCTTGACCGTGATGTCCTCAACCGGCGCCTCGGCACCGGTGTGAGCGATTCGTCCAGCCGTGCCGGCGACCGTGGCCGCGGCGATCTGCGCAGCAGGGGGAGTAACTGATGACGCCGTTCAAGTCACTTATCTCGGCCATCGTCGTCGGTGCGCTGGTGCTGATCTATTTCTCGGTCTTTCAGGTGCATGAGGCCGAGCGGGCGCTGAAGTTCCGGCTCGGTGAAATCGTGCGTGCCGACTACGAGCCCGGTCTCCACTTCAAGATGCCGTTCGTCAATAACGTGCGCAAGTTCGATGCCCGGGTGCAGACCCTGGATGCGGAACCGGAGCGTTATCTGACCGGCGAGTTGAAGAACCTGATCGTCGATGCCTTCGTCAAATGGCGCATCAGCGACGTGCGCCAGTTCTACACCACGGTCCGCGGCGACGTGAACCAGGCCAACATGCGTCTCAACGAGCACGTCAAGGACACGCTGCGCAGCGAGTTCGGTCGGCGTGACGTCCAGGACGTGATCTCCGGTGAACGGACGCAGATCATGGATATCCTGCGCGAACGCGGTAACGAGTTCGCCGAAGGCCTTGGTATCGAGGTGGTTGATGTGCGCCTGAAGCGCGTCGATCTGCCGCCGAACGTCAGCGAGTCGGTGTTCGCGCGCATGAATGCCGAGCGTGAGCGGGTGGCCCGTGACATTCGAGCGCGTGGTGACGAGGCGTCGGAGCGGATTCGGGCGGATGCCGATCGGCAGCGCACCGTGATCGTGGCCGAAGCCAACCGCGACAGCGAGGAATTGCGCGGTGAGGGTGATGCCCGTGCCACCGAGATCTACGCGTCGGCATTCAATCGGGACCGTGAGTTCTTCGGCTTCGTCCGCAGCTTGCGCTCCTACGAAAATGCGTTCCGTGGTGAGGATGATGTGCTGGTGCTGTCACCGGATACCCACTTCTTCCGCTACTTCGAGAACAGCGAGCTGCAGGAGGACTGAACCCCGGCGTTGCCGGTGGATGCAGTCCCTCGCACAGCCGGGCGGCGTGAACCGCCCGGCTTTTTTGTGGAGGCGGGATGATGTCCTGGGAGTTGTTGCTGACGGCGCTCGGCCTGATGCTGGTGCTCGAGGGTATCAGTCCGTTTCTGGGTCCCGGTCGCTTTCGCGAGATGCTGTTGCAGGTGTCGCGGTTGGACGATCGTACGCTGCGAATAGCGGGATTCTGTGCCATGCTCGGCGGCCTTCTGTTGGTGTATCTTGGGAAACACTAATCTATTCCCACGCCTGCGTTGGAGTCCGCATTTTTTCCGAGGCAAGGCGCGCTGCGCCGTACCGCAGTCATTCTGCGGTCAAGCAGCGCAACGCTGCGGTCGGGAAAAATGCGGCCCGACCCGAAGGGCCCGGCCGGTTTTGGCCCCTGGCTGTGTTGCGCCACCGGCTCGGTGGCGACGGCTACCGAGCGAGCACCGCGCCTTGCCAGATGACCAAAACCGGTCTCGGGCGCAGACGCGAGAATAGATCAGTGTTTCCCTGGGCAGGGCTTGAGGACGAAGCATGAAGGAAGTGGATTTTTCCAGGGATGATCGCTGGCTGCTGCCGGAGGCGGTGGACGAGGTCCTGCCGCCGGAGGCGGCCCGGCTCGAGGCCCTGAGGCGCCAGATTCTCGATACCTACCGCGGCTGGGGCTATGAACTGGTCATCACGCCGTTGATCGAGTTTGTCGATTCGCTGCTGGTCGGTACGGCCCATGATCTCGATCTGCAGACCTTTCGCCTGACCGATCAGCTCAGCGGTCGCATGATGGGTATCCGAGCCGACATGACACCGCAGGCGGCGCGCATCGATGCGCACCAGTTACGCCGCGATGTGGTCACCCGGCTGTGTTATCTCGGTACCGTACTCAACACGCGGCCCGAGGGCGCCGGACATTCCCGCAATCCGGTGCAACTCGGTGCCGAAATCTATGGCCATGCCGGCGTCGAGAGTGATGTCGAGATCATCGCGCTGATGCTCGAGACGCTGGATCTCGTGGGCTTGCGCGAAGCCAGTCTCGACCTCGGACACGTCGGCATTTTCCGGGCTCTGGCGCACGAAGCGGGACTGAATGCGACGCAGGAGTCGCGGCTGTTCGACGTGCTGCAGCGCAAGGCGACGCGGGAACTGCAGGAACTGATGCAGGATGTCGACGACACGCCGTCACGGGAACGGCTCGCGGCCCTGATCGGATTGAACGGCGGCATCGAGGTGCTGGACGAGGCCGCCGTGCGACTCGAAGGCGCGGCCGAGCCGGCGCAGGCCGCGCTGCGGCGTCTGGGTGACCTGGTCGCGGCATTGCAGCGGCGGGTGCCGGAGGTCACGCTGCACGTGGATCTGGCAGAGCTCACCGGGTATCGCTTTCACAACGGCGTCGTGTTCGCGGCCTACACGGCCGGTCACGGCAAGGCGCTGGCGCGCGGCGGGCGCTACGACGGTATCGGCGAGGCCTTCGGCCGGGCGCGTCCGGCGACCGGTTTCAGTACCGACCTGAAGGCGCTGGTCAGCGCCGGCGGTCTGGCCCAGGCGCCGCCGCCGGAGGACGGCATTCTCGCGCCATGGTCGGATGATCCGGCGCTGCTGAGTCGCGTGCGCGAGTTGCGTCAGGCCGGCGAACGGGTAGTTACGGCGATGCCGGGACGGGATGACAGTGCCCGGGCGCTGGGTTGTGATCGCGTGTTGCGTTCCGCTCCCGGGGGGTGGCAGCTCGAGCAGGCGTGATGCATTTCCGGGTCGGGGCCCGGGTCGGACGGGGAAGAATTTCCAGGGCACAGTTTGAGGACAGGTGGAATATCGGGCATGGCGAAAAACGTAGTCATCATCGGCACTCAGTGGGGTGACGAGGGCAAGGGCAAGGTGGTGGACCTGCTGACCGAGCAGGCGCAGGCCGTGGTGCGTTTCCAGGGCGGGCACAATGCCGGGCATACCCTGGTGATCGACGGTCACAAGACCGTGTTGCATCTGATTCCCTCGGGTATCCTGCGCGACGGCGTGCATTGCCTCATCGGCAATGGTGTGGTGGTGGAGCCGGAATCCCTGATGAAGGAAATCCGCCAGCTCGAGGAAAAAGGTGTTCCCGCCCGCGAGCGCCTGCGCATCAGCCCGGCCTGCCCGGTGATCCTGCCGACGCATATCGATCTCGACGTGGCCCGCGAGAAGGCCCGGGGGGCGGCCAAGATCGGTACCACCGGTCGCGGCATCGGCCCCTGTTACGAGGACAAGGTGAGCCGGCGCGGTCTGCGTATTGCAGATCTGCTCGATCGCCGCTTGCTCGAGCCCAAGCTGCGGGAACTGCTGCAGTTTCACAACTTCGTGCTGCGCGAGTATTACCGGGCGCCGACCCGCGATCTGGACGAGGTGCTGGAAGCATGCCTCGGCTACGCCGAAGAGTTGCGACCGATGGTGGAAGACGTGGTGAGCATTCTTCACGCCCATCTGCAGGCCGGCAACCGCGTGCTCTATGAAGGTGCCCAGGGTGCGCTGCTGGATATCGATCACGGCACCTATCCGTACGTGACGTCGTCCAACACCACGGCCGGGGGTGCCTCGTCGGGGACCGGTATGGGGCCGCGCCATATCGATTACGTGCTCGGTATCACCAAGGCCTACACCACCCGCGTCGGTGGCGGACCCTTTCCCACGGAACTGGAATGCGAGATCGGCAAGGGTCTTGCCGAGCGCGGCCACGAGTTCGGCTCCACCACCGGGCGGCCGCGCCGCTGCGGCTGGTTCGATGCGGTGGCGCTGCGGCGGGCGGCCCAGGTCAACAGCCTGTCCGGACTGTGTATTACCAAACTCGACGTGCTGGATGGCATGGAGCAGGTGCGCATCTGTGTCGGCTACGAGTGTGAGGGTCGCTGGTTCGATGTGCCGCCGATGGGCGCGGAAGCGCTGGCGCGGTGCGTCCCGGAGTACATCGAAATGCCCGGCTGGTCGGGTTCCACCGCCGGCATCACCGAGCGCGATCAGTTGCCGGCCGAGGCTATTGCCTACCTGACCAAGCTGGAGGAGCTGGTCGGCGTGCCGGTCGATATTATTTCCACCGGCCCGGATCGGAACGAAACCATTGTCCTGCGGCATCCGTTCGGGGAGTGAGGTTGCCACGGCGACGACAACCTGATTCGCGGGCCTGAAACGAAAAAAGCGAACCAGCCGGTTCGCCTTTTTTCTTCAATGTGGTGCCCAGGAGAGGACTTGAACCTCCACGGGGTTGCCCCCACTAGCACCTGAAGCTAGCGCGTCTACCAATTCCGCCACCTGGGCTTCGCGTCCCACCGGGATGCGACAGGTGGCGAACTTTACTGGCGGCTCCTCACGCTGTCAATAACTGCTACGGGCCATCACGATTGCATGCCCGCTGCATTCGCGTATGCTCGCGCACCACTGCAATATTTTCGAATAGTCAAGGGAAGCACGGATCGATTTTCGTGCCTGCGCCCGAAACCGGTGCAGCCCGGCGGGCAGGGCGCGTGCCGATTCGGTAGCCGAGAGACCGGGTCAGTGACGCATCGCCGCCAGGGGCCTAAACCGCCCGGAGCCTCCGGCCAGGGCCGGTCTCCCCCGGATTGCGGTATTGCTCTGCCTGACCGCAAAATGAGTGTGGCGCTGCACAACGCGCCTGCCTTCGAAAAAAATGCGGACGCCGACGCCGGCGTGCGAATCAATCAGCGTTTCTCAAGGAGAAAACCCGGACCCATGGCAAAGACTGACAAGCGACTCGACCCGACCGAGGACCCGCATCGCGCGCGCGAAGCGGAGAAATACGAGCGCCCGGTTCCGAGTCGCGAATTCATTCTCCAGGGTCTCGAGGAGCTCGCTCAGCCACTGACGCGGGAGGAGCTGGCGAGCCATTTCGAACTGGACGACGAGGATGCCCTGGAAGGTCTGCGCCGGCGCCTGATCGCGATGGAGCGGGACGGGCAGCTGGTGCGCAACCGTCGCGGCGGCTATATCCCGGTCGACCACGAAGAGCTGATTCGCGGGCGCATCATCGGCCATGGCGAGGGCTACGGCTGGCTGGTCCCGGATGTCGGTGGGGAACGGATTTTCCTGTCTCCCCGCGACATGCGGCGGGTGCTGAACGGCGATCGCGCGGTGGTGCAGGTCATCGGTCTCGATCCGAAGGGCCAGCCGGAGGGCAAGCTGGTCGAGGTGCTGAGTCGCGCCAATCGCACCCTGGTCGGTCGTTATTTCGTCGAGAGCGGCGTCGGATTCGTGGTGCCGCAGAATCGACGGCTGCATCTGGACGTCATCGTGCCGGAGCAGGACGCCGGCAACGCGAAACAGAACGAACTGGTCCTGGTGGAGCTGCAGCAGCAGCCGAGTCAGCGCTCCCAGCCAGTCGGTCGCGTGATGCAGGTACTCGGCGAACACATTCGCCCGGGGGAGGAAATCCGCACCGCGGCGATGACTCATGACATCCCCACGGAATGGCCGGAAGCCGTTCTCGAGGAGGTGGCCGCCATCCCGGACACCGTGCAGCCGGATGCGCTCGGCGGACGGGTGGATCTGCGCGGCGTGCCGCTGGTCACCATCGACGGTGCCGACGCCAGGGATTTCGATGACGCCCTGTATTGCGAGCCCACCGCGAACGGCTGGCGGGTGCTGGTCGCGATCGCCGACGTCTCGTATTACGTGCGACCGGGCACGGCACTGGATCAGGAAGCCCGCGAGCGCGGCAATTCGGTGTATTTCCCGGGGCAGGTCGTGCCGATGCTGCCGGAGAAACTCTCCAACGGCCTGTGTTCGCTGAATCCGGACGTGGACCGGCTGTGCATGGTCTGCGAAATGCTGATCAGCAAGACCGGCGAGATCCGTCGTTCCCAGTTCTTCCGCGGGGTGATGCGATCGCATGCGCGCATGCTCTACGACGTCGTGGCCAAGGTTGTCGTGGACCAGGATGCGAGCCTGCGCGAGCGCTATCATGCGGTGCTGCCGCATCTGGACAACCTGTATGCGCTGTTCGGCGTACTGCGGCAGGCCCGTGACCGTCGCGGCGCCATCGACTTCGACAGCACCGAAACCGAAATCCTGTTCAACCCCGAGGGCGGCATCGACGCCATCGTGCCGACCGAACGCAACGATGCCCACAAGCTGGTGGAGGAATGCATGCTGGCGGCCAACATGGCCACGGCGCGCTATCTGCGCAAGCACCGCATTCCCACCCTGTTCCGTATCCACGAGGGCCCGGACGGTGACCGGTTGGACAACCTGCGCCTGTTTCTGGCCGGGGTCGGTCTGTCGCTGGGCGGCGGGGATACGCCGGAAGCGTCGCATTACGCGCGCCTGATGGAGCAGGTCAAGAGCCGGCCGGACCGGGCGCTGATCCAGACCATCATGCTGCGCTCGCTGCAGCAGGCCGTGTATCACCCGGACAATGCCGGGCATTTCGGTCTGGCCATGGAAGAATACGCTCACTTCACGTCACCGATCCGGCGGTATCCGGACCTGCTGGTGCATCGCGCCATCGGCCATGTCATTGATGGTGGCAAGGCGGCGGACTTCCCGATCCGCAAGGACGAGATGCTGAGCTTCGGCGAGCACTGTTCGATGACCGAGCGGCGAGCCGATGAAGCGACGCGGGACGCCGTGATGATCATGAAGTGTCACTTCATGCGCAGCCACGTCGGTGAGGAATACGACGGTGTCGTCACCGGCGTCACCGGCTTCGGCATCTTCGTGCAGCTCGACGAGGTCTACGTCGACGGGCTGGTGCACGTGACCTCGCTGGACAATGACTTCTTCCACTTCGATCCGGTCAATCACCGACTGACCGGCGAGCGCAGCGGAGTCACCTATGCCCTGACCGACCGGGTGCGGGTGCAACTGACCAAGGTGGATCCGGACGAACGCAAGATCGACCTCGATCTGGTGGGCCGTTATGACCAGGACGCGCAATTCCATGCGGTTCAGCAGGGCGGTGAGGGTCGCCAGGACGGGCGCAAGCCCAAGCCCAAACGTGGTCCGGGCAAGGGCGGCCAGGGCAAGGGCGGCAACCGTCGGGGCGCCGGACGCCGGCGATGACGCAGAGCCCGAATCGAGTGCATGGCCTGCATGCGGTGCAGGCCGTGCTGGCGCGGGACGACGCCGCGGTCAACGCGGTCTGGGTCGAACAGGGTCGCCGCGACCAGCGCATGCAGGCGATTCTCGAGCACTGCGCCCGACGCGGGCTGACCGTGCAACGGGTGGATCGGCGCGAACTGGATCGTCTCAGTGATGGCGCCGCGCATCAGGGCGTGGTTATCGACTGCCCGCCACTGGCGCCGGGCGACGAGGGCACGCTGGACCGTCTGCTGGACGATCTGGTGGAGACGCCGTTCCTGCTGGTGCTGGATCAGGTTCAGGATCCCCACAACCTGGGCGCCTGTCTGCGCACCGCCGATGCGGTGGGGGTGCAGGCCGTGATCGTGCCCAGGGATCGCGCGGCGAGTCTGACGCCGGTGGTGCACAAGGTGGCCAGCGGTGCCACGCGCAGCGTACCGCTGATTCAGGTAACCAATCTGTCGCGCACGTTGGAACATCTCAAACAGCGCGGTATCTGGCTGGTCGGTGCAGCCGGCGAGGCCGACACCGGGCTCCATGCGATGGATTTCACCGGGCCCCTGGCGGTGGTGATGGGGGCCGAAGGCAGTGGCCTGCGGCGCCTGACCCGGGAACGCTGCGACCACCTCGTCCACATTCCGATGGTCGGGGCGGTCGAGAGTCTGAACGTCTCGGTCGCGGCCGGGGGGATGCTGTTCGAGGCATTGCGTCAGCGTCAACAGTAAACCGTTGCTTTTTCTCGATCGTTCCTTGGCTTATACTGCCGCGCTTCTTCGCGACATGGTCGCGCGGAAAACCCTGCCTCACGGTCGCCGACCGGAGGCTTTGTCGAAGCGAGCGCCGCAAATCCCTGCGACGCCGGTGCTTCGAGTATCCGAAGGGAGAGACAATGCGACATTACGAAATCGTCTTTCTGGTCCATCCGGACCAGAGCGAGCAGGTTCCCGCGATGATCGAGCGCTACCGCGCCACGGCCGAGGGCCAGGGTGGCAAGATCCACCGCCTGGAAGACTGGGGCCGCCGCCAGCTCGCGTATCCGATCAAGAAAATCGTCAAGGCGCACTACGTTCTGATGAACGTCGAGTGCGGCAAGGACGAAGTGGAAGAGCTGGTTTCCGCTTTCCGCTTCAACGACGCCGTGATCCGTCATGCGGTCTTCGCGCGTGATGAGGCCGTCACCGAGCCGTCGCCGATGATGAAGGACAAGGAACGGGAAGAGAGCAGCCGCCCGCGTCGTGAAGATTCCCGCGACGAGCGCCCGCCGCGTCAGTCCCGCGAGGAAGCGGACGACAGCGCCGACTCGGACGCCGACAAGGAAACGGAATCCCGGGCCGAGGCCTGATCCACCAGATTCTTTCAGGAGATACAAGTCATGGCACGGTTTTTCCGCCGCAAGAAGTACTGCCGTTTTACCGCCGAGGGCGTCAAGGAGATCGATTACAAGGATCTCAACACCCTGCGCAACTATGTGACCGAGACCGGCAAGATCGTTCCCAGCCGGATCACCGGGACCAGCGCGCGCTATCAGCGTCAACTGGCGGCTGCGATCAAGCGGGCGCGTTTTCTGGCGCTGTTGCCGTATACCGATCGCCACTGAGTTCGGCGTGGTCGCCCGCTAGCGGGCGCAGGGAAGGGTGATGAAGGGTCTGGCAGCATTCATCATGCGCGGCCGCGTGACGGCGGCGCTGTTCGTTGCCGGTACCTCGCTGGTGCCGTTCATGGCCTGGCTGGCCAATGCCGCGCTGGCGCTGGTCAGCTTGCGGCGCGGCAGCATGGAGGGTCTGATCGTTGTCGCCGGTGCCGTGGTGGTGCTGGCAATCATCGAACTGATCCTGACCGGTCAGCCCGGCGGCGTTGTCGCGCTGCTGGTGCTGGTATGGATGCCGATCATCCTGGTCACCGCGATTCTGCGGACCTCGGTGTCATTGCCGTTGGCGCTCACCGTCGCGACCGGGATGGCAGGTATCCTGTTGCTTTTCTGGGGGCTTGCGGTGCCGGATCCTGAAGCGTTCTGGCGGAGTCAGCTGGCCGAACTGGCCGCGGACATGCCGGCCGAGCAGCGGGACGAAATACTGGCGTTCTTCGGGCGCCATCTCGCGGTATTCCTGGTCATCGGGCTCTGGCTGAATGTGCTGATCGGACTGCTGCTGGGCCGTTACTGGCAGGCGCTGCTGTACAACCCGGGCGGGTTCCGCGATGAATTTCATCGCTTTCGTCTGGACTGGCGGCTTGGGGGGCTGGCGCTGCTGGTCAGCGTCCTGGCGCTGTTCAGCAGCGAACCGGGCCTGGTGAACGATCTGGCCCTGCTGCTGGCGGCGCTGTTTCTGGTGCAGACCGTCGCGGTTGCGCACGCGGTCGTTGCCGCAAGGCAGTGGAACGGGCTGAGCCTGTTGCCGGTTTACCTGCTGATGCCGTTTGCCGCGATGCCGATGGCGCTGCTGGGCATGCTCGACACGCTGATGGATTTCCGGCGCCGGCTCGCGCCGGCGTCCGACGATACGCCGTAATGGGCGAGGCCGGTATCCGGCCTTGCTGACTGTTTGAGACAGAACAACCCTGAGGTTTGAACGATGGACGTCATTCTCCTTGAGAAAGTGGATAATCTGGGCGACCTGGGCGACCAGGTGAAGGTCAGTGCCGGTTACGGCCGCAACTACCTGTTGCCGCAGGGCAAGGCTAAGCCGGCTACCGCGGAGAACATTCAGTTCTTCGAGGAACGTCGCGCCGAGCTCGAGCGACAGGCTGCGGAAGTGCTGGCCGCCGCCGAGGCGCGCAAGGCCAAGATGGAAGCGCTGATCCTGACCATCCCGGCGAAGGCCGGCGACGAGGGCAAGCTGTTCGGTTCCGTCGGGCCGGCGGATATCGCCGAGGCCGCCGGAGCTGCCGGTGTCGAACTGGAAAAGCACGAAGTGCGGCTGCCGGAGGGTCCGCTGCGCGCGCTCGGTGAATTCGACATCGACGTGCATCTGCACTCCGACGTCGACATCGTGATCAAGGTCGTGGTCGAGGCGGCTGTCGAGTAGCGTCCGCCGGCTCCGCCGCACTGTCAGGAACGGCCCGCGCCACATTGGTGGTGCGGGCCGTTGTTGTTTGCGTGACAGTAATTCGCGGTCGAAGCGGTTCCGCTGGCGGCCGTGACGCTGCCATACTGGGCAGCCATGATGGCGCGCCCGGATACTCCGTTTTTCCTTCGGGATTCCGGTCCGGGCAGGTCGCCCGGGCCGATCCCTCATTCGACAGGCAGGAGCCGTATGGCTGAGACACGATCCGTTGCCGGTGATACCGCTGCGTTGCGCGTTCCGCCCCATTCGCTGGAAGCTGAACAGGCCGTGCTCGGTGGCCTGATGCTGGACAACGAGGCCTGGGACAAGATCGCCGACCGCGTTCAGGAGTCGGACTTCTACCGCAAGGATCATCGCCTGATTTTCCGCGGCCTCGAAGCTCTGGCCGAGAGCCAGCAGCCGATCGATGTGGTGACCCTCTCGGAATGGCTGCGCGCCGCCGGTGAGCTCGAGGATGCCGGCGGCCTCGGCTATCTCGGCGGGCTGGCCAAGGACACCCCCAGTGCGGCGAACATCGCCGCCTATGCGGACATCGTGCGCGAGCGCTCGGTCCTGCGGCAGATGATCAAGGTCGGCACGCAGGTGGTCGGCGATGCCTTCGAGACCGGTGGCCGGGAGAGCAAGGAGCTGCTGGATACCGCGGAACGGCTGATCTTCGAGATCGCCGAGAACAGCGGCCGTTTCCGAAAGGGTTTCGTCGGCGTCCGCGACATTCTGCCCAAGGTGGTCGAGCGCATCGACACGCTCTACCAGCAGGATGGCACCGTGACCGGTCTGGCCTCGGGTTTCTCGGACTTCGACGAGCGTACATCCGGATTGCAGCGCGGCGACCTGGTGATCGTCGCGGCCCGGCCGTCCATGGGCAAGACCACCTTCGCCATGAACATCGCCGAACATGCCGCCCTGAAAAGCGGGGAGCCGGTGGCTGTCTTCAGCATGGAAATGCCGGCCGACGCACTGGCCATGCGCATGCTCGCCTCGCTCGGTCGTGTGGAACTGCAGCGCATCCGGACCGGCAGTCTGGATGATGACGACTGGCCGCGGCTGACATCGACCATGAGCCTGCTGTCCGAGGCCTCGCTGTACATCGATGATTCGCCCGGTCTGTCGCCGCAGGAAATGCGCGCCCGGGCGCGCCGGCTGAAACGCGAGCGCGGTCTCGGGCTGGTGGTGGTGGATTATCTGCAGCTGATGCAGATTCCCGGCTTCAAGGAGAACCGCACCGGCGAGATTTCCGAGATCTCGCGTTCGCTGAAGTCCATGGCCAAGGAGCTGGACGTGCCGGTGGTGGCCCTGTCCCAGCTCAACCGCAGTCTCGAGCAGCGTCCGAACAAGCGGCCCGTGATGTCCGACCTGCGTGAATCCGGCGCCATCGAGCAGGATGCGGACGTGATCGTGTTCATCTATCGGGACGAGGTCTACAACGAGGACAGCCCGGAGAAGGGCATGGCCGAGATCATTATAGGCAAGCAGCGTAACGGGCCGATCGGCACCTGCCGCCTGACCTTTCTCGGCAAGTACACCCGGTTCGAGAACTATATCCACGACGTCTACCGTGACGAGGGTTACGGATGACGCGGCGTACCCGCGCCGTGATCCATTCCGATGCCCTGCAGCACAATCTTGCGCAGGCCCGGCACGCCGCTCCCGCCTCCCGGCTCATGGCCGTGATCAAGTCCGATGGCTACGGCCATGGCCTGCTGCGGGTGGCCTCGGCGCTGCGTCGGGCCGATGCGTTTGCCGTGACCTGTCTGGAAGAGGCAATCCCGCTGCGCGAGGCCGGCTACGCCCATCCCATTCTGCTGCTGGCAGGGCCGTTCGAGGCCGATGAGCTGGCGCTGTACCGGCGTTACCGACTGGATCTTGTGGTGCATTCCGCCTGGCAGGTGGAGTTGCTCGAGTCCGCGCCGCCCGGCCGCTCGCTGTCTGTCTGGCTGAAGGTGGACAGTGGCATGCATCGCCTCGGCCTGGCGCCGGAACAGGTGCCCGGGATGCATGCACGGCTGCAGGCCTGTGCCGCCGTCAATCGACATATCCGACTGCTCAGCCACATGGCCTGTGCCGACGATCGTGACGATCCGGACAGTACGCCGCAGCAGTTGCAGTGTTTCCATGACGCGGTGAGGGGGCTGGACGGGGAGCGCAGCCTGGCCAATTCCGCCAGCGTGCTCGGCTGGCCCGATACCCATGCGGACTGGATTCGGCCGGGCATCATGCTCTACGGCGTGGATCCGTTCTGCGACGAGCAGACCCGGCGGCCGGATCTCAGGCCGACCATGACCCTTGCCAGCCCCCTGATTGCGATCCGGCACGTTCGCGCCGGTGAACGCATCGGCTACGGCGCCACCTGGACCTGTCCCGAGGACATGCCGGTGGGTGTGGTGGCGATCGGTTACGGTGACGGCTACCCGCGCCACGCACCATCGGGCACGCCGGTTCTGGTCAATGGCGCCGAGACGCAGTTGCTCGGCCGGGTATCGATGGATCTCATCACCATTGATCTGCGTGGCCTGCTGGACAGGGTTGCGATCGGTGATGAGGTTGTCCTGTGGGGGCAGGGCCTGCCGGTGGAGCGGATCGCCGCGCTGTGCGGCACCATCGGCTACGAACTGTTGTGCGGTGTCAGCCCGCGCGTCTATCGCGACATGGAGGTCGAGGGTGGCGAAAGCACGGAGTGAGTTCGTCTGCACTGATTGCGGCGCGGTCAGTCCGAAATGGGCCGGCCAGTGTGCCGACTGCGGTGCCTGGAACAGCCTTGAGGAGCGTCGCGCGGTGGCGGCGACACCGACGGCACGGCCGGCGGCTCGCGGCCAGTACGCCGGCGATCAGGGTGTGCAGTTGCTGGATGCGGTACCGCTGGGCCAGGAAGCACGCTTCACCACCGGGGTCGACGAACTGGATCGGGTGCTGGGTGGCGGGCTGGTGCAGGGCGGGGTGGTGCTGCTGGGCGGTGATCCCGGGATCGGCAAATCGACCCTCTTGCTGCAGACCACGGCGTCCCTGGCGGCTGATTCGCCGGCGCTGTACGTGACCGGCGAGGAATCGCTGCGTCAGGTCGCCTTGCGCGCGTCGCGACTGGGTCTGGCGACCACCGGGCTGCAGGTGCTGGCCGAAACCTGTGTCGAGGTCATCGTGGAGCAGGCGCGGCAGAGTCGCCCGCGCGTGCTGGTCATCGATTCGATTCAGACCATCTTCACCGAGGCCCTGCAGTCGGCGCCGGGTTCGGTGTCCCAGGTGCGGGATGCGGCCGCGCAACTGGTGCGTTTCGCCAAGCAGACCGGCACGGCGGTGTTCCTGGTCGGGCATGTGACCAAGGACGGCCAGCTCGCCGGGCCGCGGGTGCTCGAGCACATGGTTGATACCGTGCTCTATTTCGAGAGCGACGGCAGCAGCCGCTTCCGTTTGCTGCGGGCGGTCAAGAATCGCTTCGGGGCGGCCAACGAACTGGGCGTGTTCGCGATGGACGATGCCGGTCTCAAGCCGGTGCGCAATCCATCGGCGATCTTTCTCTCCCGCCACGAAGAAGCGGTCAACGGCAGCACGATTCTGGTCACCCGTGAAGGCACGCGACCGCTGTTGCTGGAGGTGCAATCCCTGGTGTCGGACAGTCCGCTGAGCAATCCCCGCCGGGTGGCCGTGGGTCTGGATCAGAACCGCCTGGCGATGCTGCTGGCGGTGCTGCATCGACATGGCGGCGTGTTCCCCGCGGACCAGGATGTCTTCATCAACGTGGTCGGCGGCGTCCGGGTCAGCGAGACCGCCAGTGATCTGGCCGTGTTGCTGGCGGTGTTGTCGAGTTTTCGTGACCGGGCCGTGCCGTTGGGCACCGTGGTCTTCGGCGAGATCGGGCTGGCCGGCGAGATCCGTCCGGTTCCGAACGGCGAGGAGCGCTTGCGCGAGGCGGCCAAGCACGGCTTCCGGCGGGCCATTGTTCCGACCAAGAATGCGCCGCGTGGCCGGGCCGCCGTCGAAGGCATGACGGTGGTGCCGGTAGCACGGCTCGGCGATGCGCTGGAGGTGGCGTTCGAGGAATGAAAGATCGGGCGATCGCGGCGATCAGCGGTCCGGTTCGGCGATGGCGGTGTCGTCCAGCAACTGCACCAGCTCACGATGCGCCAGATCGGGGTCCTGCAGGTTGAGTTCCAGTAGCCGGCGCAGGTGCGCGAGGCTGTCGATATCCACTTTGCGGCAATGAAAGCCGGCACGATGCGCTTCCAGATGCGCCAGTTCCAGCTGCATCTCGATCACCACATCGCCGCCGAGATGCAGCCGCAGCGTGCCGTGATCACCGGCCACGCCCTGCCAGCCCGGCGGCGCCTCCAGCAGGGCGCCCTGCAGCGACAGGTCGATCAGCTGAACGGTGAAGGCCTGTTCCGGCCAATGCAGCGTGGCCTGGCCGTGAAAGTCGGCGCGCGAGAACCGGCGACGTTCGCTGTGATCGTCCTGTGACATGGCAGCCTCCCGGGCAATTCGATCATTGCTGTTGCCAGTATGCGGCTCAGGGGTGCGCAACGGAATCCCGCTGATCGGCTGCCTGCAGGGTATTCTGCAGCAGGGTGGCTACGGTCATCGGGCCGACCCCGCCGGGCACCGGTGTGATCCAGGCGGCTTTCCCGGCCACGGCGTCGAAATCCACATCTCCGCAGAGTTTTCCGTTATCCAGCCTGTTGATGCCGACATCGATAACAATGGCGCCGTCCCTGACCCACTCGGCCTGGACGAATCGGGCCCTGCCGACGGCGGCCACGACAATATCCGCCTGGCGCACCATCGCCGGCAGGTCCTGCGTGCGACTGTGGCAGATGCTGACGGTGCAGCGTGCGTTCAGCAGTTCCAGCGCCATCGGTCGGCCGACGATGTTGGACTGACCGATGACCACGGCATGCAGCCCGGCCAGCGGGATGGCGGCCTCGTGCAGCAGGGTCATAACGCCATGCGGCGTGCAGGGGCGCAGGCCGGGAAGTTTCAGTGCCAAACGGCCCATGTTCACCGGGTGGAAGCCGTCCACATCCTTGTCCGGATCGATGGCGTTGATCACGGCCTGGGCATCTATATGCTCCGGTAGCGGCAGCTGCACCAGGATGCCGTCGACTGCCGGATCACGGTTCAGTTGATCGATCAATGCCAGCAACTCGTCCTGCGGCACATCCGCCGGCAGGTCGTAGCCGCTGGACAGATAACCGATGCGTTCGCAGGTCTCGCGTTTCTTGCGCACATAAATGGAGGAGGCGGGATTGTCGCCCACCAGGATGACCGCCAGCCCGGGCGCCCGGCCGCCGGCGGCGCGGCGGGTGGCGACCGCCTCGGCCAGCTGATTCTGCAGGCGCAGTGCACCGGCCTTTCCATCGAGCAAACGAGCAGCCATGAAGATCTCCTTGCTGAAAGCGGCTGGGGGAAACGCTGCCCGATTTTCGCGACTGCGTTGGCGTCGCATTTTTTCCGAGGCAAGGCGCACTGCGCAGTGCCGCAGTCATTCTGTGGGCAAGCAGCGCAACGCAGTATTCGGGGAAAATGCGGGCCAACCCGGAGGGCCCGGCCGGTTTTGGCCCCTGGACGGCGTTGCGTCACCGGCCCGGTAGCCCCGCTGCCGAACCGGCACTGCACCTTGCCAGCTGACCAAAACCGATCTCGGGCGCAGCCGTGAAAATCGGGCAGTGTTTCGCCAAAGTGTCGCATGGGGTCCGAAGAGCGACAAGCGGGAATGGCTTTTAGGTGCCTGTTTCTGGCCGGTTTTCGGCTGATCGGGACGTTTTCATGTCCGATTGACGGCTGCCGGAGCCCTGCGTAATATTGCGCTTCCGTCGCGGGGCCTGGGTGCCCGGTTGCACAGGCGGCAACGGGGTGTAGCGCAGCCTGGTAGCGCGCCAGCTTTGGGAGCTGGATGTCGGGGGTTCGAATCCCTCCACCCCGACCAACGCGATTTGTGGCGCTCTGCACCGAAGTCGTATGATGCGCCCGTAGCTCAACCGGATAGAGCATCGGCCTTCTAAGCCGGCGGTTGCAGGTTCGAGTCCTGCCGGGCGCGCCAATTTCGGAGACGCCGGGCGGGATGCGCAAGAGTTCAATGGTGGGCGTAGCTCAGTTGGTAGAGCCCTGGATTGTGATTCCAGTCGTCGTGGGTTCGAGTCCCATCGTCCACCCCAGTTTTACGGATGGCGAAGCATCCGCGCGGGCCGTTAGCTCAATTGGTAGAGCAGCTGACTCTTAATCAGTAGGTTCGGGGTTCGAGTCCCTGACGGCCCACCAGTTTCGGTCCGCATGTCCGGGCGCGGCCGCATTGCGCTGCGCAGACATGCTGGAGGCATTGCCTGATACATGCGGCAGCTTAAGCAGCGATTGGCTTACGGGCAGTTCTGCCCGTAGGCCATTTTCGTTTATGGCGGTCGGTTTCCCGGGTTGCGGCCCGGCAGGCGTTCCGCGGTGTCACCGTCCAGGCGAAAGTGGCGGAACTGGTAGACGCGCTGGATTTAGGTTCCAGTGGGGTAATCCCCCGTGAGAGTTCGAGTCTCTCCTTTCGCACCAACAGCAGGATCCGGGGCAGGTGCTGACCGGGCCGGATCACGACATGAAGAGGATGTGCAGATGGAAGTGACCGTTGAAACCACCGAGGGCCTGGAACGCCGCATGAGCGTTCAGGTGCCGGCCGCGAGGCTCGATGACGAAGTCAGCAGCCGCTTGCAGAACCTGGCGCGCACTGTGCGTCTGGATGGTTTTCGGCCCGGCAAGGTCCCGCTCAAGGTGGTGGAGAAGCGCTTCGGCGGCCAGGTGCGGAGCGAGGTGCTGAACGAGGTCGTGCAGCAGACCTACGGTGAAGCACTGCAGGAGAAAGAGCTGAATCCGGCCGGCTCGCCGCAGGTCGAGGTGAAGCAGGGCCTGGTGGACGGCGACCTGCAGTACGAGGCCGTCTTCGAAGTAATGCCCGAGGTGCAGGTCCAGGGTCTCGACACCATGACCCTTGAGCGCCCGGTTGCGGAAGTCACCGATGAAGACGTGGATCGCGTGCTGCACGATCTGCGCAAGCAGCGCGCCGAGTATGAAACGGTGGATCGCGCCGCGAATGACGACGATCGGGTGATCGTCGATTTCCAGGGCCAGGTCGACGGCGAAGAGTTTCCCGGCAGCCATGGTGAGGATCAGCCGGTGACGATCGGCTCCGGCACCATGCCGCCCGAGTTCGAGACCGCGCTCAAGGGTCTCAAGGCCGGTGACGAGAAGGATATCGAATACAGCTTCGGTGAGGACTTCCCGACGCAGGAGATTGCCGGCAAGACCGCGGTGTTCAAGACCAGGGTCAAGGAAGTCCAGGAGCCGCGTCTGCCCGAACTCGACGATGAATTCGCCAGCGGCATCGGGCTGCAGGAAGGCGGTCTGCAGGGTCTGCGTGACCTGATCAAGAAGAATCTCGGGAACGAGGCAACGCGGGCCAGCAAGGCGCGACTCAAGGAACAGGTCACCGAGCATCTGGTGCAGGCCAACGACATGACCCTGCCGAAGGCGCTGGTCGACGGCGAAATCCAGGCGCTGCAGCAGCAGATGAAGCAGCGCCTGCAGCAGCAGACCGGCGACGCCGATGACCGCGATCTGCCGGCAGAGATCTTCGAGGGGCAGGCGCGGCGTCGCGTGACGCTCGGGCTGGTGATGAATCGCCTGATCAGCGACAACAACATCAAGCTCGATACCGATCTGCTGCGGCAGCGTCTGCAGGAAATGGCGGCCGGCTATGACCAGCCCGAGGAAGTGGTCAAGCAGTACAGCCAGAATCGCCAGCTGATGCAGTCGCTGGAGATCAACGTGCTGGAAGATCAGGTGGTGGACTGGGCCGTGGAACAGGCCACCGTCAGCGATGTCAGCATGAGTCTCGAGGATCTGCTCAATCCGTCCCGGCGGACCGGGCGGTCCGAGGCGACGGCAGACGACGAAACCAGCGAGGACGACAAGTGATGAGTCAGGGCGGCGACAGCCAGGATCCGAACGCGGTGCATGCCAATCTGGTGCCCATGGTGGTCGAGCAGACCTCCCGTGGCGAGCGTGCCTACGACATCTTCTCGCGCCTGCTCAAGGAGCGCGTGGTGTTCATGGTGGGTCCGGTGGAGGACAACATGGCCAACCTGCTGGTGGCCCAGTTGCTGTTCCTCGAGTCGGAGAACCCCGACAAGGACATCAATCTCTACATCAATTCGCCGGGCGGTTCCGTGACCGCCGGCATGGCGATCTACGACACCATGCAGTTCATCCGTCCGGACGTGAGCTGTGTCTGTCTCGGGCAGGCGGCGAGCATGGGCGCGTTGCTGCTGGCCGGCGGCGCTGCCGGCAAGCGCTTCTGTCTGCCCAATTCGCGAATGATGATCCACCAGCCGCTGGGCGGTTATCAGGGGCAGGCCTCGGACATCGACATCCACGCCCGGGAAATCCTCTCCATCCGCGACCGCCTGAACCGGATTCTGGCGCACCACACCGGTCAGGATCTGGAAAAGGTGCAGCAGGATACCGATCGCGACAACTTCCTCAGCCCCGAAGCCGCCCTGGAATACGGCCTGGTGGACGCGGTCCTCAAGGACCGGGCGTCGATGGTCGATAGCAAATAAGGACGCCGACCATGTGCGTCCGGCGACGAACGGTCTCCGGCGATTCTTGTCTACTGTGTGACGGGCCGCCGGCGCAATTCGTTACGGTGCCGGACTGTCGACTGATTCCTTGCGCGGTCTGGTGAATACAGGCAAGGTTTAGTTGCGCGAAAGGCCCGCGTCGAGAGCACGCGGGCTCCCGACACAACTGAGGATCAGCCATGAGCGACAGAGATAAGTCCAGAGGTGACGACAGTGGCAAGCTCCTCTATTGCTCCTTTTGTGGCAAGAGCCAGCATGAAGTCCGCAAGCTGATCGCCGGACCCTCCGTTTTCGTCTGCGATGAGTGTGTCGAGTTGTGCAACGACATCATCCGCGAGGAGATGCAGGAGAAGGGCGCCACCGGCAATACCAAGCTGCCCAAGCCGCAGGAGATCCATCGCGTCCTCGGCGAGTACGTGATCGGGCAGGATCATGCCAAGAAGGTGCTGTCGGTCGCTGTCTACAACCACTACAAGCGTCTCGAGGCCAGCCAGGGCAAGGACGACGTCGAGCTCGCCAAGAGCAACATCCTGCTCATCGGGCCGACCGGCTCCGGCAAAACCCTGCTGGCCGAAACCCTGGCGCGTCTGCTGGATGTGCCGTTCACCATCGCCGACGCCACCACGCTGACCGAGGCGGGGTATGTCGGCGAAGACGTGGAAAACATCATCCAGAAGCTTCTCCAGAAGTGCGATTACGACGTGGAGAAGGCGCAGACCGGCATCGTCTACATCGACGAGATCGACAAGATTTCACGCAAGGCCGACAACCCGAGCATCACCCGGGATGTGTCCGGCGAAGGCGTGCAGCAGGCACTGCTCAAGCTGATCGAGGGCACTGTCGCTTCGGTGCCGCCGCAGGGCGGGCGGAAACACCCTCAGCAGGAATTCCTGCAGGTGAATACCGCCGGCATCCTGTTCATTGTCGGCGGCGCCTTTGCCGGCCTCGATCGGGTCATTCAGGAACGGTCGGAGAAGGGCGGTATCGGCTTCTCTGCCCAGGTCAAGGGCGA
>PXAT01000100.1 GCA_003565775.1 Ectothiorhodospiraceae bacterium
AGGGCGTCGCGAACCAGCAGTCGGCCGTCGGCGCCGTGCACCTCCACCGTGTTCGTGAAACGCAGCGGTGCGCGACCGTTCCGCGAAGGGTCATACGGATAGAAGGCATCCACAACCACGGCACCGGCGTCCGGTTCCAGCATGACCCGGGTGCGGTTCACGGAATGGCTGTCCGGGAAAAGAATCAGCGGACGCGGCAGGTATTCGAGCCAGCCGCCGGCGGCGACCGAAAGACTGGCATGCTGGACGGCGCGGCCCCCGCGCATGCTGTGAATCTTGTTGGACGATTGCGTGGTCAGTCGCGCTCTGGCCGCGGGGCCGAGAGCAACCGCGAGGCGGATATTGTCGCCTTCCACCAGCCCGCCACCGAGAGCCTGCAGGCAGAGATCCGCCCGTTCAGCCCGGGCAACTGCCCGATGCACGCGCGTGATGTGATAAGGAAAGCGCAGCAGTTGTTCGGCGAGATAGGTTTCGCCGTCGGGGCTACGGGCGAAACGCAGCGTCGACTGCGATGGCGTTTCCTGCGGGCGCGGATCGAACGCGACGTTCACCGGAACAGGGTCTCATTCACGAGCAGGTCGATCAGCTCGTCCACCCCGGTACCGCGGTGGCAATCGGTCAGGACCACCGGTCTCCCGTCGCGCACCGTGCGGGCGTCGGTCATCATACGATCCAGGTCCACGCGGACATGCGGCGCCAGATCGGCCTTGTTGACCACCAGCAGGTTGGACCGCAGCACGCCGGGACCGCGCTTGCGGGGGATATCGTCACCACCGGCGACATCGATGACGAACATCCAGTAATCCACCAGGTCGAAGGAAAACGTGGACGCCAGGTTGTCGCCACCGCTTTCGACCAGAATGAGATCCAGCTCCGGAAACTCGGCCTCGAGGCGTTCGGCGGCCTCGATATTGAGGGTGGGATCCTCCCGGATCACGGTATGGGGGCAGGCGCCGGTTTCCACGGCCAGCACCCGTTCCGCCGGCAGCAGCCCGCTGTTGCGAATGCGATCCGCGTCCTCCCTGGTCACCAGATCGTTGGTGATGACAGCGACCTGGTAGCCGCGCTCCTGCAGCCGGGGCAGAAGCACTTCGATCAGAGACGTCTTGCCGGAGCCCACGGGGCCGCCGATGCCCACCCGGGCCGGGCCGGATACGGCCTCGGGCTGTTCGTTGTCGGCGAGTACACTGGCCATCATTACCTCAGCATGTAGCGCTGGCTCAGCGGCACTTCGGCCGCCGGCTCACAGGTGGCGAGTTCGCCATCGGCGTAGACGTTGAAGGTTTCCGGATCCACACGGATCTCGGGACAGGCCGTGTTGTGCAGCATGTCCGCCTTGCCGATGGTGCGGGTGTTGCGCACCCCCACCAGGCGCTTTTCCAGACCCAGCCGGCCGCGAACATCCGCATCCAGGGCGGCCTGTGCGACGAAATTCACCCCCAGCGTGCCGGGGTTCTTGCCGAAGGCGCCCCACTGCGGCCGCTGGATCAGCGGCTCGCAGGTCATCAGCGACGCGGCGCTGTCACCCATGGCACCCCAGGCGATGAAGCCGCCCTTGACGATCAGTTGCGGCTTGATGCCGAAGAACGCCGGATCCCAGAGCACGATATCGGCCAGTTTCCCCGGTTCCAGCGAACCGACCTCATGGTCCAGGCCGAAGGCCCTGGCCGGATTGATCGTGTACTTCGCGATATAGCGTTTGATGCGTTCGTTGTCGCCACGGGCCGTGCTTTCCCCGGGCAGGCGGCCCCGCTGCTCGCGCATCTTGCTGGCCAGCTGCCAGGTGCGGCAGATCACCTCGTTGATGCGGCCCATGCCCTGGCTGTCCGAGCCCAGCATGGAAATCGCCCCCAGATCGTGCAGCACGTCTTCGGCGGCGATGGTTCCGGCACGCACCCGGGACTCGGCAAAGGCCACGTCCTCCGGCACCGCCGGGTTGAGGTGGTGACACACCATGATCATGTCCAGGTGTTCGTCGAAGGTATTCACCGTGTAGGGATTGGTGGGGTTGGTGGATGACGGCAGGCAGTGGGATTCGCCCACGATGCGGATGATGTCCGGCGCATGGCCGCCACCCGCCCCCTCCACGTGATACATGTGGATGGTGCGGCCCTTGATGGCACCCAGCGAGTCTTCCACGAAGCCGCTTTCATTGAGGGTGTCGGTGTGCAGCGCGACCTGGAAGTCCATGGCATCGGCCACGCTCAGACAGCAATCGATGGCGGCGGGCATGGCGCCCCAGTCCTCGTGGATCTTCAGGCCCATGCAGCCGGCCTCGATCTGATCCTCCAGCGAGCGAGGCTGCGACGAGTTGCCGCGGCCGAGAAACCCGAAATTCATCGGCCATTGCTCGGCGGCCTGCAGCATGCGCGCCACATTCCACGGTCCACCGCTGTCGATGCCGACCGTGATCGGCCCCAGTGAGCCGCCCAGCATCGTGGTAATGCCGGAGGCAAAGGCATGCTCCACCAACTGCGCACTGTCGAAATGCACGTGGCAGTCGATGCCGCCGGGCGTGGCAATCATGCCCTCGGCGTCGCGCACCGTGGTGGAGGCACCGCAGATCAGGTTGGGGTCAACACCGTCCATGATCGCCGGGTTGCCGGCCTTGCCGATGCCGACGATACGGCCGTTCTTGATGCCGATGTCCCCCTTTACGATCCCCAGCACGGGGTCGATCACCAGAGCGTTGCACAGCAGCATGTCGAGGGAGCCATCCTCGCTGCTGAAGCCGGACATCAGCCCCAGACCGTCACGCAGCGTCTTGCCGCCGCCATGCAGGCATTCGTCACCCGGAAAGGCGTGGTCATGTTCCACCTCGGCCAGCAGTTCGGTGTCCCCCAGGCGTACGCAGTCGCCGGTGGTGGGACCGAACATGGCCGCATAATCGCGCCGTGACATCTTCATCCGATCAGGCCCCCTTGAATCCGGCAGCGCGGGCACGTTCCAGTGCCACCCGCTTGACTTCGTCCGAACGGGTCGACCCTTCGGTCAGCCCGTTCAGACCACGTATTTCCGCATCCCCGCCGAACGCCACCAGTTCCACCTCGATGGCATCGCCGGGCTCGAAGCGCACCGCGGTCCCGGCGGCAATATCGAGGTGCATGCCGAAGGCGCCGGCGCGATCAAAGTCCAGTTCCCTGTTCGCTTCGAAAAAGTGGAAGTGGCTGCCCACCTGAATCGGCCGATCGCCGGTGTTACGGACCGTCAGACGTGTGCGGGCGCGACCGGCGTTGAGCTCGATTTCGCCATCGGCGGGCAGGATGGCACCCGGCTCCACCGCTTGCTCGATTTTCCTCTCGCCCGGGCGAATGGGCTCATGCACGGTGATCAGCTTGGTGCCGTCAGGAAAGGTGCCCTCCACCTGCAGCATCGGCATCATCTCGGCCACACCGGGCATGACGTCGTCGGTGGTGAGAACGCGGGACCCTGCGCCGATCAGTTCGGCGACGCTGCGGCCTTCCCGGGCGCCCTCGATCATCTCGTCCGAGATCAGCGCCACGGCCTCCGGGTAATTCAGCAAAAGGCCCTTGGCGCGACGCTTGCGGGCAATCTCCGCCGCCGTGTAAATCGTGAGCCGTTCAAGTTCGGTGGGGGTGAGGAGCATGACAAGGGTCTCCGATCAATTTGAGAACAGCCGCTCATGCTGGGACTCGTGGCATATGGCAGCGAGGTCATGCATCGGCGTGAAACTGGTGGCATCAGCTGCTGGCGCCGGCGGCGAGGCGGTGAGTTCGGCAATGAGGGGACCGGCGCGGGCCAGAATGCGCTGGGACTCCACATGCCCCACCAGCCCGAGGCGGACGGCTGCGCCCAGCAATCCGGAGCAACCGGTATAGGCAGAGAGCACCTCGGCCTCCCCGGCGCTTAGGCCCAGGCCGGCGCAAAGCATGCCGTGCACGACGGCCAGATGGCCGGGGACCTCGCCGCTGCGCTGGCGGCGGCGGTAGTCCACAGCACCGCGGGTCGCAAGCTTCTCGTGGGCCAGCAACAAGGCTCCGCCGGCGCGCCGCGAGCCGATGCGCTGCTCTTCCGGCAACGTCATGGCCTCCAGCATGTGATCAAGTTCGGCGATCGCGTCCGGATGAGCAGCCTGGGCGTGGGCCACCTGCACGAAGTTGCGATCGGTGGTGGCCCAGCGATTGCGCAGCTGCGTTTCCAGGAATTCGGCCAGGTCGGTCTTCGACACCACCCAGCCGGCATTGAACGCACCCTCCAGCCCCCAGGAGAAAGACACCGCTCCTGACGGAAAGAAGGTGTCACCGTGCTGCAGCAGCAGAAAAAGACGCGCCGATACGTTCATGGGTGAATCCGGGTGATGGTGCCGCCATCCAGCAGCGGTTCCAGGCGCTCGAGCATGGCGTCCAGTTCACCGGTGGCGGCAATGTGCAGCACCGCGCCGTCGAAACGCACCCGCCAGTGCATGTTGCCGGCAAAATAACCCAGCTCCAGTGCCGACGGCGTGTCCGCGGCCTGCAGACTCAGCCAGGTTTCCGCCTCCTGCCGCACCACCACGGCCCGCCCGTCCTCCAGCAACAGAACGGCGCCGTCAAAGAGGCGCTGCTCACGCGGCAGAGCGATTCGGCATTCGGTGCCTTGATCGGTGCCGGCACGCAGACGACGACGCGACATGTCCTCCCGGTCCAGAAACACGGTTTCCAGCCGGCCGTCGTGCTCCAGGGCATGAAGCCGGTCTGCCACAGCCCTGTCCTGCGCGTCAGCCGCGATCGTGGTGACCGTGATCGCCGATGCATCAACCGCCATGCACGCCCCCCTGCCTGAACGGGCGCGAACGGCACCCTGGACCTGTCGATTCCTGGGGGTAAACAAAGCAAGCATCGCGCCACACCGCCCGAGCGGCATGATTCGACGCGTCTGATTTCCGGAAAGGCGTCAGTGCCGACCGCTCTTGCAGCCTGTTGGCCGCAGGGAACGGGACCACGAAACGCCCTGTTCCGGTGCGTTCCGGCGCACCGGGTGCACTCTGACGGCGCAGAATCGGGGCCGGCGCCGCCTTTCGATCACGGCAGTAACCGGGCGCAGACGCGTGAACAGGTCAGCGCTTGCTTGAGAGAGAGGTGCGGCGGGATGCCGGATTGTTTCGCCAGACTGCCTTGGCGAGGTGGACCTGATGGCAGTCGAAAACTGCCGATCGGAACGGATCAGGCGCGCTCCTTTCTGGCAGCCAGCATGTCATCCAGCCCCTGATTGGCGAGGACATCGGCGCGCTCGTTTTCCGGGTGGCCACTGTGACCGCGAACCCAGTGCCACTCGACCTCGTGGCGCTGGACCAGAGCATCCAGCTCCTGCCACAGGTCCTGATTGCGCACCGGCTTTTTCGCCGCGGTTTTCCAGTTGCGCGCCTTCCAGCCGTCGAGCCACTCGGTCATACCCTTGCGTACATACTGCGAGTCGGTGGTGATGACCACGCGACAGGGCCGTTTCAGGGCCTCCAGAGCGCGGATCGCCGCCATCAGTTCCATGCGGTTGTTGGTGGTGTCGGGCTCACCGCCAAAGAGCTCCTTCTCGGTGTCATTGAAGCGCAGCAGGGCGCCCCAGCCGCCCGGGCCCGGATTGCCGCGACACGCGCCGTCACTGAATACTTCCACCGTCTGCATGCTGTCTCCAGAATTGGCCTTGAGGAAGCGCTGGTCTATCGAGAAAATGCGGACGTCAACGCAGGCGTGCGAATATTTCAGCGCTTCCTTGATTCCTGTCCGGGTCGCGCGATTGCGCCGTGGTTTCGCGGCTCGCCGCGGCGGCAGGTCTCGCCGGCAGCAGGCGCGACGCCACTTTCGAGCCGCCGGGATTGTGCGGCCGCGGTATCCGCTTGCGCAGGAGCATGATACGGACTCCGCCAAGGGATGGCAGCCGCCGCTGGCAGAATCCGGCCAGCCGATCGTTGACCGGGCCGGGCAGGCGTAGCCCGAGCGGTGCGCCAAACGCGGTGGCACGCGTGCAGATCGGCTCCAGCTCCAGCAGACGATACCAGTCACGCAGGCGACGGCCACCGTAGTAATGACCGGACCAGGGTACCTGCCCGCGCCAGCTCCCCAGCAGCGCCCGGTTCAGTCCGAGCAGACTGGTGGGGTTGAAACTGACCACCAGCAAATGCCCTTCCGGAGACAACACCCGCACCGCTTCCCGCAGAACCGCGTGCGGCGCATCGGCGAACTCCAGCGCATGCAGCAGCAGAATGGTCTGCATGCTGTTTTCGGTGAACGGCAGGTGCTCGGGGTCACCGCGCAGCTGGGCCCGGGGATCGGTTCCGGGCGTAAGCAGCCAACGCATGGCCATGTCGGGACCGACGTCCTGACCATCGTCCCCGTGGCTGCCGATCTGCAGCATGCGGGCGCCGACGTAGCGCCGTAAAAGCGGGTCCAGAACCTCCCGCTCGCAGCGGGCGACTCGCTGCCCGGCCGGTGACTGGAACCATGTCTGCAGAGCCTGGCCGATCTCTGGCTGCTCGCTCATCGGGGCTTCCCTCCAGCCATCGGATCTCATAGAATGCTGCGTTGCAACACGCGCTGCGTCGCGCGGTCCCTGGAAGACGTCGGAAGACGTCGCCGAACCCCAACGGTTCGCGTACCGGGAATTGTACAGGTAGCCTATAGCCGCATGATCAATGTGTTAGCGATTCCCGCACTGGTCGACAACTATATCTGGATGCTGATCCGCGAACAGTCGCGAGACTGCGTCGTGGTCGATCCAGGTGAAGCCGAGCCGGTGCTTGCCATGCTTGCCGAACAGGGCCTGCAGCTTACTGCGATCCTGCTGACGCACCACCATGGTGACCATGTCGGGGGCGTTGAGGCCTTGCTGCAGCATCGATCGGTACCGGTCTACGGTCCGGCGCGCGAGCGCATCGCTCACTGCTCGCATGGCCTCAATGGTGGTGACCGGATCGACCTTGAGGCGGCAGGCCTGCAGTTCGACGTGCTCGATGTTCCCGGACATACCGCCGGCCACATCGCCTATTCGGGTCACGGGCTGCTGTTCGCCGGCGACTGCCTGTTCGCCGGCGGCTGCGGCCGCCTGTTCGAGGGCACACCGTCGCAGATGCTGGAGTCACTTGACACGCTCGCGGCATTGCCACCGGACACCCTGGTCTACTGCGGCCATGAATACACCGAAGCGAACCTGCGGTTTGCGAGCGGAGTCGACCCGCACAATCGCGCACTGAAGGATCGACTGCGTCAGGTCATCCAGCAGCGCGGGCAGGAACAGTGCACGCTGCCGTCGCGACTGGCGACGGAACTCGCGACCAATCCCTTCCTTCGCGCCGACAACCCGGGGGTGCGCCAGGCAACCGAAGCCCTGAGTGGGCAGCCCTTACCATCGCGCCTGGACGTGTTCACCGCGATCCGCCGGTTGAAGGACGCGGCCTGACAGGCCCGCAACAGCGTAACCGGCGCCGGATTATCACGAATTGCTTTTCAGGAAGCTGAGTCATTATGTCCCGCAAAACAGCGTATGTACTCGCCACCATGCTGACCCTGTCGGCCTGTGCCGTGTTCGACCAGGAGCAGACTCCCGACGGAAGCGCTGTCACCGGGTCTCCGGATCGGCCCGCGCGATCGGATCATCCGGTCCTGAGGACCAACACCGGCCTCAGCGACGCCGCCGGGCAGCAGGCCGAGGCCGAGGCACCGGATGACCTCTGGGAGCGTGTGCGCGCCGGTTTTGCCTATGGCGATGTTCGACATGAGCGGATCGACGCGGCCACTGCCATGTACGCCCGCTCCCACGGCTACCTGGACAAGATCTCCGCCGGCGCCGAACCCTATCTGCACTACATCGTCGAGCAGGTCGAGGCCCGCAACATGCCGCTGGAGATCGCACTGATCCCGGCGGTGGAAAGCGGCTTTCAGCCGGACGCGCAATCCGCCATGCAGGCATCCGGAATCTGGCAGTTCATGCCCGCCACCGCGGAATCCCGCGGTCTGCGCACCAACTGGTGGTACGACGGTCGCAAGGACGTGGTCGCTTCCACCGAAGCCGCACTCGACTATCTGGAAATGCTGCACGGCATGTTCGACGACTGGTTCCTGGCCCTTGCCGCCTATAACGCCGGCAAGGGCACCGTGCAGCGCGCGATTCGCGAAAACGCCGGTGCCGGACGGCCGACCGATTACTGGAGCCTGAACCTGCCGGCGGAAACACAACGATACGTGCCGCGCATTCTTGCGGTCGCAGAACTGATCCGGGATCCGGAACATTACCAGTTGACTCTGAAGCCGCTGCCCAATGAACCGGTACTGGCCGTGGTGGAAACCGGCGGCCAGATCGACCTGAACCGTGCGGCGGAGATCGCCGGTGTCGATGCCGAAACACTGCGGGTGCTGAATCCGGGCCTGAACCAGTCTGCGACGGACCCCAACGGACCGCATCAGATCGCCGTGCCGGCGGACAAGGCCGATGTTTTCGTGACGCAACTGGACAGCGTGGCCGCCGGCGATCGTGTTGCCTTCCAGCAGCACGAGGTCCGCAGCGGTGACAGTCTTGGTGCCATCGCCAGTCGGTACGGCACCACCGTCGCCGCAATCCGCAGCGCCAACAGCCTGAACGGTGACGTGATTCACGTCGGCCAGCAGTTGAAGGTTCCGGCCGGCGCCGATAGCGCCCCTGTCGCGGAAGCAGGTGGTGACACGGAGTACACGGTGCGCTCGGGAGATTCACTATCGGCGATCGCAAGCCGCTTTGGCGTCAGCATGGCCGAGTTGCGTGACTGGAACGACCTGGACCAGGATTCGATGCTGCACCCGGGACAGACCCTCACCATGCGCAGCAACAACGGCCGGTCGGCCCGGCGCTGACCCGACAGCGGACGGACCGGGGCATGTGCGGTCCGTCCGGCAGTGCGCCTTGCCTCTCGGAGAAAACGCGGACTCCAACGCAGGCGCGGGATTACTTCAGCGTATGGCTAACGGTGCCCCGGCACCCGGCCGGTACGCCAAGGCCGATAATCGAAGCCCTCGAACGCCTCCGGCCGAAAACGCTCCGGCAGTTCCGCAATCAGCAGCGCGCATTCCTCATAGGGCAGCCAGCGCCCGTGGGAGGCGCGCTCGCCCATGTGCGGGATCTCCACCCAGAATCGGTCGCCCAGTTCGTCATAGATGAACTGGAGGACGTCGCCCTGGTCGTCGATCAGGCCGATGAAATCACCATCCCCCTCAAGCGCCGCCAGCAGGTCCTGACGAATGTCGAGGGGGTCCATCGACACCGGCTTGTCGGAGGAGACGAACTGCTGACGGTCGTGAAACGAGTAGAAAACGCGGTAGGCCATGATTCCGTTCGCCTGATCACCACTGCAGAAGATTAGTCATCGGTATCGCTCTGTCACCGATCAGGGCAATCGACAAGCGCCTTGCCCCCGGCACGCCGCCACCGGGCGGCAATAACCTGTGCCGTTATGTAATCATCCACAGTGACCGTGCCAACGGCAAGTCCCGCATCGATCCGCAACCCCGATCGATGCTGACACGGGGATCTGCGCCAGCATCGCCGAGGTCATTCAGTCCTCGGCATCGTCAAAGTCGCCCTTGAACTCCGGGTTCTCCTCGACCGACTGCTGACTGGCCGACGCAGCCCGGTCGCGATCACTCTTCTGCTTGTCGCGCTCCGGCTCTTCCAGCTTGCGATGCAGCAGGGGCGGCGCACTGCCGTCCTTGTCCTGACCGAAGTAGATCGTGGTATGCGGGAACGGAATCTCGATGTCCGCCGCATCGAAGTGGCGTTTCACCAGGCGGTTGTACTGGCGCCCGATGGCCCACTGCGACCCCGGCAACGTCTTGATACGCACGCGCACGTTGACCGAACTGTCGGCCAGCGCGGTGACACCATGAACTTCCAGCTCACCGATGATCACGCCCTGGGCCTCTTCGCTCTCCAGCAGCTCGTCGAAAGCCGCGCGCAGGTGCTGGATCACGTTGTCGGTGTCCTCGCGATAGGCGACGCCGTATTCGCCGACGTGATAGCCGAACTCGCGCATGTAGTTGGATACGGTATCCACCGCCGAGAACGGCACGATGTGCAGGGTGCCGGACAGATCGCGGATACCGACCGAACGGACCGAGAGCTTCTCGGCGGTGCCGGTAATGCCGGCGGCCGTGACCACGTCGCCGGCATTGATGGCGTTTTCCAGCTGGATGAACACGCCGGTGATGATGTCCTGCACAAGTTTCTGGGCACCGAAACCGATCGCCAGACCCAGCACACCGGCGCCGGCAATCAGCGGGCCGATATTGATGCCCAGTTCCGCCAGCGAAATCATGATGGTCATCGTGAGAATCACGATGGCGATGGCATTGCGGAAAATCGTCAGCAGGGTCTTTTCCCGCGAGGTCGGTTCCCCGCCGCCGGTTTCGGGGTTCAGGCGATGCTCGATCCAGCTTGCGATCCCGATCCAGAGCAAGGTCGCCACCGTGACGATCAGCGCCACGGTCACCAGTCGTGCAATGGTCGTGAGACCGGCATCCGACGCGATCCAGGCCCCCAGGCTGAACAGCGACCAGGCATCCATGACCACCAGGATCACGGCAATCAGGACCACGGCCTGCACCACCTTCACCGCCTTCGGGATGTAGCTGTTGAGGCGCTGCTCGAGCATCGGGAACTTGAGATGGGTCTCGGCCGGGATCACCAGCGGTCGGCTGACCAGATTGGTCAGCAGCAGCTCCAGCACGAAACCGACCGCCACGGCGACCAGCGTCTGCACCGTCGCCTTGGCCATGAACGGCAGCGCGGTCTCGGGATTCAGTACCGTGACCACGAACAGCGCCAGGAAATAGGCGATGGCCAGCAGGTGCCAGCTCTTAGCCAGCATGCCGGTCAGCACGCGCGTGACCGAGAACTCCGCCTCCGCGGCCATGCCCTCCAGCCGGCCGCGGACATCGTCGCGGTTCTGGGTGATCACGAGCACCGCATAGAGGAACGCCAGCAGCATGATCACCAGACCGACCGCCTGTCCGACCACCGGCGAGATCTGGAAGTTGATGATCGGCACCACAACCATCAGACCGTAGCCGATGAAGCCGGCCAGCCGCGCCAGCCAGGCGTTCCAGTAGGCCGCGCTCTCGTGTCCCATCGGCAGCAGGCGCAGCGCATCGTTGCGCGACGCGAAGATCATGCGGATACCGGCCTTGAACACCTCGATCAGCAGGAAGGCGTTCAGGAACAGGGTCTGCTGCGAATCCATCGCCCCGGTCTCGCCGAAGACGAACAGGGCCACCACATAACCGGCCACCCAGGCCAGCACCACCACGAGAATGTCCAGCACCGCCGAGTAGACGATCGCCACGCTGCGACGGAACAGGGCGGCACTGCCCTCGGCGCCGGCCGCCCAGATGCCCGAGCGATCGAACAGCGGCTTTGCCAGACGGCGCAGGACAAGAAACACGCCGACGGTGATCAGAATCACGCCGCCGAGATTGAGAGCGGCCCAGGCAAGCGTGACCATGCTTGCCGCATCCAGCGCCACTTCGCTGGAACGCACTGTCTCGACGGCCTCGGTGAACTGGGTGACGACCTGCTCGGCAAATGTCTGAGTCACCATCGCGACCCGTCGTGGCAAGGACACCGCGTCCTCGTCCTGTCCGCTCGGTGACGCTTCGTCCTCGAGCGCCTCGGGAGGCTGCGCCAGCACTCGCAGCTCGGTGATCAGTCGCTCCCTCTGGGTGTCATCCTCGAGGATGTCCGCCAGTGCTGCGTAGCCGCGCCCGTCGCCCTCGGCAGCCGCCTCCTCGGCCATCGCCGAGGGCAGCGTCAGTGCAGCCAGACCGAGCAGCAGAAAGAGGGACAGAATGATTCGGCTGAAGCGTGTGGCAACCACGAAGCGTTCTCCTTTCCGTATCGAGGTGCTGACCGGCGCACAGGTCAACCGGGCCCACCGTGGGCCGCTGACGCGAGTGTTTGCGGGACTCACGCCGCGCGAAAAGGTCGAAAGCCTAACAAATCCGGCCGGCGTTTTCCGCCCGGCGGCCTGCGAAAGCCGAAGGCAGGCACGGGAACAGATTGGTGTTCCCCTACTGCAACGCCTCCAGTGCGCCTCGGTAATGGGACTGCTCCGGCTGTGCCAACGCCGCTGCCTGCTCGGCATGGGGACGCGCCGCATCGGCACGTCCCTGCTGAATCAGCGACCAGGCCAGATTGTGATGCACGGCCGGCGATTCCGGGTGCCGCACCAGCGCTTCCCGGTACTGCGCCTCGGCATCCGCATAGGCGCCCAGCTGATAGCGACTGTTACCCAGACCGAGCCGGGCCACCAGACTCTCAGGCCACAGGTCGACGGCCTGCCGATAAGCCGTTTCGGCCTCCGTCCAACGTTCCACCTGTTCCAATGCAGCGATTGCGCGCAGGGCGTTCTCCTGCTGCGGGTTCTCCGGCAACTCTCCCGGGGGGTGAAGCGTGATGGCCCAGTAATCACCAAGCTGCCAGGTCCGCTCGAAGCGACGCAGGCTCATGCTTTCGCGCTCGGTCGTGCCTGAGCGCAGCAGCATGTGCCCGGCATCCAGATCGAAGCCGACCACGACGGCGTAATGCCACACCGGGATTCTCGGCAGGGCGAGATTCTGCAAAATCAGCACCGGATGACCGGCGCGCACCTGTGCGAGCAGATCCGGCAACTCGGGATCATGCACATAGGCGACGAAGCCCTGGCGACGAGCGGCGGTCAGAAGTTCCAATTGCAGACTGCCCCGCCGGCCGGGCAGGTAGACCTGCGGGGTCAGGTCGTCCGGTGCGATCTCCAGCCCGCGATGGTTCATCACCGTCGCCATCGCCGCCGGGCCGCACTGATAGGCTTCCTGCGGAAAGAAGGGGACGTCCTCGAGTTCAACGGCCCGCGGGCTGCCGAAATCGTCCGTATCCAGCGCATCGATCTGCAGCGGTGTCCGGGCGCAGCCGACCAGCAGAACAATCAGCAGACCGATCACGACCCGACCGGACCGGAAGCCTCCTCCGGCGCAACCAGTGGCGAGTGGTACCGACGCGGTCTGCATGTGCTGCTACTGCCGCTGAAGCTCGAACAGAACGCCATCCCAGGGCGTCATGACCCGATCCTCGCTGATCCACAGCAGCGTGCCGCCCAGCGCATCGGCAGACCGGCCCTCGCAGATCACATCGGTCACCTGCAAGAGGCCGTCACTGCGCCGCAAACGCTGCCTGTCCGCGGTCGACAACCGGTAGTTTTCGCCGAGATAGGCATCCGGCTCCACCAGACGATGCTCATACAGGGGTTGTTCGCAGTTCCGATCCGCCAGCTGCGCACTGCCACTGCGGAACTCGAGCGCACGACCATGCCAGGCTTCGGCGTCGGATTCCCGCATCGCCGACACCGGGCCGATCCGATGATCGACGATCTGCCAGCGTCCCTCGGGCGCGTGCAGCCCGCTTGCCGGCCCCGAAGCGGCGCATCCGGTCAGCGCCAGCACCATGGCCAGGCACGCACAGAATCCTGCATGACCCCGGGTCATCACCGAACCAGGAGAATGATCAGAATGACGAGCACGAGCACCAGGACAATACCGCCGGCACCGGCCGGCATGTCGTCGATGTTCTGGGCAAGCTCGGCCAGCTCCGACTCGGTCATGCTGGCCACACGCTCCTGTGCTTCCTGCGGCGAGACGCCGTAATCGACCAGTTTCTGACGAACATCATCACGATCCAGCATTGCCATGACCTCGGCACGCTTGTCGGCGCTGGCAGACTCGCTCATGACGGTGTCGGTACCGACGATGCCGGCAACCGCTGTCTGGGAAACGAAGCCCATGAGCAGGAACAGAAGAACGAATGGATAAACCAGATGCCGGGCCCCGCGTGCCAATGTCTGCATGTTTCTTCTCCCGATTGTTTTCCTTAAAGAAAGTGCTGATCTTTTACCGCGCCTGCTCCCTGACTCGGCAGGGCCGGCCGGGCGCGTCGCCGGCCCGGCACTGGTTCTGCCGGGCCAGTGGGGAACCGCCCACAGAGTCCGACCGCCTGCCGGTGACGCGTATCCTCATGGTACCCAGCCATGAGACGATCCGCCGCCATGGAGGACGCCGATACTGTACTCACAAATCCGGGGGCAGTGCATAACTGTCGCCGCTGCCCGACCACCGGGCCCACAGTGATGGATTCGCGCGCCCGGCAGCGCATGACGAGAGGGGGTTGTTTCGTGTTCCGCCGACTGATTCTTTGTTGCCTGCTGGCCACTGCGCTGGCGGCCTGCCGAGCCGCCGACATCGACCACGACGTCCCGGCACCGAGCCAATCCCCCGAGGCGCGCCAGGCGGACAACTACATGGTTGTCTCGGCGAATCCGCACGCCAGCAGAATCGGACGGGAGATTCTGCGCGAGGGCGGTCATGCGGTGGATGCGGCGATCGCGATGCAGATCGCTCTGACCTTCGTCGAACCCCCGGAAAGCGGTATCGGCGGCGGTGCCTTCATGCTCTATCGGCCGGCGGACGGCGGCCAGGTGACGATGTTCGATGGCCGGGAAACAGCTCCGGGCACGGCAACGCCCGAACGGTTCATGCTGCTCGGGAGGCGCCTGCCGCTCTGGTCGGCGATTCCCTCGGGACGCGCCGTCGGCGTTCCCGGCACCGTCGCCCTGCTGCACAAGGCGCACGAGGCCCATGGACGCCTGCCCTGGGCAGACCTGTTTGCACCGACCATTGCGCTGGCCGACAACGGCATCGACATGCCGGCCCGGCTGCAATACCAGGTGGAACGCGACCTGTCGCTGCGGTTTTTCGGCGACACGCGGCGCTATTTCCGCGAGCAGCTGAAGCAGGATCCGCCAAGGCTGCATAATCCCGAGCTTGCCGAAACGCTACGGCAGCTCGCCGAGCATGGACCCGAAGCCTTCTATCACGGGGAACTGGCGCAGCAGATGGTCGACAAGGTCCGCTCACGCTGGCCCGGGCGCGGGGATCTCAGTCTCGACGATCTGGGCGGCTATGAAGCCGTGACTCGAGACGCGGTCTGCGGTGAGTACCGCCAGTGGCGACTGTGCGGCCCGCCACCACCCTCCTCCGGCGGCATCGCGGTCCTGCAGATCCTTGGCATGCTGGAGCATTTCGATCTGCCGTCGATGTCGCCGGATTCGCTGGATGCCGCGCACCTGATCACCGAAGCCAGTCGACTCGCCTTCGCCGATCGCTTCCGCTATGTCGGTGATCCGGATTTCGTCGACGTGCCGACCGAGGCGCTGGTGGAACGGGAGTATCTGGCACAGCGCGCTGCACTGATCGACCCGGCCCGGGCGAAGGACCAGCCCCTGCCGGGTGAACCCGGCGTCCGCGATGAAATCCCGGATGCACCGCTACCGGTGGATGAAGAGACCGCCGATGACACCTCGCATTTCGCCGTGGTCGACGGTGACGGCAACGTGGTCTCGATGACCAGTTCCATCGAGGCGCCGTTCGGCAGCCGGATGATGGTGGGCGGCTTCCTGTTGAACAATCAGCTTACCGATTTCACCTTTCAGGCGGTGCAGAACGGTTTCGAGGTGCCCAATGCCGTGGCCGCCGGCAAACGCCCGCGCAGCTCGATGTCACCGTTCGTGGTGATGGACGAGGACGACAATGTGCGCCTGATCATCGGTTCCCGCGGCGGTAGCCGGATCATCGGCTACGTGGTCAAGGCCCTGATCGGCGTTCTCGACTGGGATCTGCCGGTGCAGGACGCGATTTCGCTGCCGAACCTGGTGCATCGGGGCGAAGGGCTGGAACTGGAACGCGGCACGGCCCTCGAAGATCTCGCCGGACCGCTCCGCGCCATGGGTCACAGCGTGACCATCACGCCGATGCGCAGCGGTATCCACGGCATCGAACGCGTCGATGGCATCTGGCGAGGTGGTGCCGACCCGCGCCTGGACGGCACGGCCGAAGGTGACTGAGGCAGGCAGGCGGGCGGTTCGGTTCGGTTACCAGGCTCAGCGAACGCTCGAGGGATTGCTTCTGACGGTCGACACCGCGTGCTATCGCCGTCGGCGAACACACCCTGCAGGCCTTCGATGCCGGGCGGCCGGATGCCGGCTCGGAAGCCATCAGCCGCCGGCTTCGGCGCCCCAGAGTTCTTCCAGGCGGGAGTCGCGGCCACAACGACTGCGATAAAAGCGGTAGCGCAGCGGATTTTCCTGATAGTAATTCTGGTGATAGTCCTCGGCATCGTAGAAGGTGTCAGCCGGCAGTATTTCCGTCACAACCTCGTCGCCGAGTTGTTCCGCAACGGCGTCGCGACTCTCCTCGGCAAGCACCCGTTCCTCGTCATTGCGGTAGAAGATCGCGGCCCGGTAGGAGTCGCCGCGGTCGCAGAACTGGCCGCCGGCATCCAGTGGATCAATGTTGCGCCAGAGGACGTAAAGCAGTTCCTCGTAACTGACTCGATCCGGGTCATAGACGATGCGCACCGCCTCATAGTGGCCGGTGTCTTCACCGGTCACCTGCTCGTAGGTCGGATTCTTGAGATGGCCACCGGTATAACCTGAGGTGGTGGACTGCACCCCGTCGACGGCATCGAACGGTGGCTCCATGCACCAGAAGCAACCGCCGGCAAACACCGCAACCGCCTCACCGGATTCACCCTCGCCCCCATGGGTCGCGGTCGACAGCGACACCAGCAGGCCGATGGCGACCAGCAGTCGAAACATTCGCTTTATCATGATCCGTTTTCCGTCCGTTTCAGCCGTGGTGAGTAATCACGTCGATCAGGCGCATGACCAGTTCGCCCACGAACAGTGACAGGAACAGTCCGCCGAGGCACAGCGCCCAGAGCAGCGCCGCCACCTCGGCAGTGCCGGTGGTCAGCACGCGCTCGGCCGCGAGAAGAAAGACAAGCGCCAGAATCAGGGTGCAGACGACCACGCTCAAGGCCCCGAGGAGGCCGGTTCGCATTTCCTTCATCGCGGAAGCGTCAATCCCGCCGCGCCGCTCGGCATGCTCGAGGCAGGCCCGGCCCGTGGCAATAACAACGCGCCCCAGATAAACGCCGGCAAGCAGCAGAGCGAGACTGCCGACCCAGGGCGTCAGGACGACCCCCCAGCGATCCGGAGCGATGAACCAGACCACCGGGCTGAGAATCAGCAGCAGCGGAATGAGGCGCGGCACCTGACGATGCGCGCCACGGTGATCACCGAACCGCTCCAGCAACCAGATCTCCGGTCGGCTGAGATGTCTGGCAGCCTCCGGCAGGCGTCGCAGGGTGGCTGAACGTTGCTCGGGCTGGCTCATTCTCTCGCGGGTTCCTGTTCCTTGACGGACCATGGCAGCCGGTCACTGCCGCCTGCGTTCCGCCATGCTTGGTAGACCACGATCGGACAGCGTGATCCGGCTCAAGGTTGCAGCGCGGCAAAAAAAACGGCGCCCGAAGGCGCCGTTCCGCTGTTTGATCAGGCTCCGCTTACCTGGCGCCCTCGATCTGTTCCTTGAGACCTGCAAGGCCCTCTTCATAAAGCGCGTTGATCGCAGCGTGGGCAGCGTCCTCGTTCAGGTGTTCCGGCGGATCGTTCTGCTGCTCGGCGCGGGTGAAGGCGGCACGCCAGAGCACCGTCGACGTCCCGTCATCGTTCTCCGTGACGGTAATATTGCCGGTGTAGTTGCTCACCGGCAGAACATCCCACTCGAACTCGGTAGCGCGGTACGCGTAGGTCATTCGCTCATCGTCATGGCGGCGGATCTCCTCGACGATGGTGTCCCCGCTTTCCAGCACCAGGGTCCGCACCGCATCATCGGTGCCGGCGCCCTCGATCCGGGTCTCGACAACGGACGGATGCCAGTCCATGTTGCCGAAATCACCGACCACGGCCCACACCTTGTCGGCCGGTGCATTGATCTCGACGGTGGCTTCCGCTCGCTGGCGCGTCGGACCGTGCGCATCCACAGCGCTGACGAAAAACACGGCGACAGCCGCGGCAGCCAATACTCCTCGCAATTTCATGATCGAGTCACCTCTGAATAGTCATTATTCGGGGGTCTGCGCCCACCCTGCAACGCGTCACCCGTTTGTCAGGCACTTCGGGACATGGTTCAACCCCGTAGGGAAACGCTGACTTGTTCCCGCGTCTGCGCCCGAGACCGGTTTTGGTCATCTGGCAAGGCGTCATGCCGGTCCGGTAGTGATTCTACCGGGCCGGTGGCGCAACGCCGCCAGGAGCCGAAACCGGCCCTGCCCTTCGGGTTGGGCCGCATTCGGGGAAAATGCGACTCCAACGCAGGCGTGCGAATAAATCAGCGCTTCCGTAAGAAGGAGACCAGGCGGTTTGCGACTCAAAGCGCGAACGCGGAAATAAATCAGCGTCTCCCTGGCAATATCGCCCCGGCCATCGATCCCGGATCGTGTCACGATTCCGCTCACCGCGGCCGATTCGCCGCGAAGAGAGGCGAAATCTATCGGCGCCCGCAGACAGGTGTCAAATCGGCGCGAAGAAACCGGTGCATGCGGCAGAATGCCGTATTGCTGCGGATCGTTAACGGCAGCAGGATAACTCCTCAGGCTCCACGGGCCTGAGATCCGTTGTCATTTCCGGTATAGTGCCGGGTCACCTCGCATCTGAAGTCTTCGGATGCCGCTTTATCATTTTCCCTCATCCGAACAGGAGACTGGCACATGGAAAAGAATCCATCCAAGGGCTATGTGGCGCTTCTCGGCTGGAGTCTTAATGCCGTCGAGGCTGCGGAGAAATTCGACCGCCGATACATTGTCGTCGCACCCGAATGGGCCGAAGACTACTGCAAAGAGCACAACATTCCGCATGTGCCTTGGGACTTCGAGCGACTGAACGATCGTTCCATGGAGATTGCCCAGACGCTGCAGGACATGGGCGTCGACGTCGCTGTCCCGCTTTTCGAGGAGACCGTCGAATGGGCGGGTGCCATCAACTCTGTGCTGATGGACAATCCGCGCCTGCTCGGCCAGTCCATGCTGATGCGCGACAAGTCGCTGATGAAGCGCCGCGCGCAGCTTGGCGGCATACGGGTCGGCATCTTCGAGGAAGCGCATGACCGCGAGGACGTGATCCGCTTCCTCAAGCGCGTGAATCAGACGCTGCTGAAACTGGACGGCGACCCCAATGACCCGATCCACTTCAAGGCCTTCGACAAGGCGGGCTGCCTCGGCCACCGCGTGATCCGGACGCCGGACGACGTCGACGCCATCCCGGAAGAAGAATTTCCGGCTCTGATGGAATCCCATCTGGACGGCTGGGAGTTTGCGGTCGAAGCGTGGATCCATAACGGCAAGATCCGCTTCCTGAACATCTCCGAGTACGTCACGCTGGGCTATTCCGTGTTCGTGCCGGCCAGCCCGGAGCTGGAACACTATCGCCCGCAGATCAAGCAGCAGATCGAGAAGCTCATCAGGACCTTCGACATCGAATTCGGCTTCATCCACCCGGAGTACTTCGTCACGAGCGACGATGAAATGTACTTCGGCGAGGTCGCGTTCCGGCCGCCGGGGTTCAAGGTCTTCGAACTGCTCGAGAGGGTCTACGGCTTCAATGCCTATCAGGCGATGATCCTGTGTTTCGATCCGAAGGCAACCGAAGAGGAAGTCGCGGCCTTCTTCCCGAAGGAAATCGAGGACGCCAAGGGCCATGCCGGTTGTTTCGGCGTCTATCCGCGCCGCCGGGTGGTCAGTCGCCTGGAGATTCCGGAAGAGACCGAAGATCACCCTTACTTCGAGTCACACGAACTGACGCCGCCTCCGGAGGAGACCGTGACCAAGCGCACGGCCTTTGGCACGCACTGGGGTCTGGTTTACTTTACCGGGGAAGATCCGCATCAGCTGAAGGATCTGCTCAAGAAACAGGAGGATCTGGACTTTTACGTCTAGATGGTTGAACCGGTGGCAAACGAGACCGCAAATGACAACCCGGCAGACAGTCGTCTGCCGGGTTTGCTCGAGAAACTGGATGACGGCATCCGCTCGTTGCGTGATGCAGCGGCGTTCAACAAGCCTGCCAGACTGCCGCGTGTCCTGGACACCGCCAAACGGGTGCTGCTTCAGGACGGGGGGTGTGCCGCCGTCGAGGAACGCGCCGAGCAACTGGAAGAAGCGGGTGTCTTCCTCGGCTCGGACTGGGCCACGCCCCAGATTCTGGTGCCCTCACTGACCACGCACTCCTTGAAGAGTCCGGAACCGACCACGGTCGTGATCGAGGCGCTCAGCGAGCTGCGACTGCTGGCGGTGGCCCGCGGGCAGTTTCTGCATCCGTTGATCTCCGAGGAACAGGCGCACCACTACCTGACCCAGGTGCTGGCGATCAATCTGGCGTTGCTGTTCACCGGACCGTCGGAAGCGGAACGGGAAACCCAGGGCCGGCTGGCAAAAGTGCCGCGCTCGCTGCTCCAGCATCTGGCTGACCGGATCGGCTACGAGCACGTCATCGACCGACTGATCGATGAAATCTGGCGCATTCTGCAGCAACGGCCGATCCAGGTGGATCCGGTCAAGCAGATGATTACCCAGATCGCTATCTGCCAGGCCAATCCGGAAATCGACCTGGGCATCAGCGGCCAGGGGGCCGACCGCCTGGTCAGTAGCCTGTACGGGCCGACCCAGGCCTGCCGGGAGGATCCCGGCATCGAGGTGTTCGGCGAACGCCTGCGCAGCATGGACGCGCAGGCCTTGCAGACGGAGGCCACCGGCTTCGCCCGCGCCATGCATGATACCGGGCTGGTATCGCCCTACCATGCAGTGCTGCTGCGTCACCTGATGGACCAGGGTGATCACCTGCTGGCCGAAGCGCTGGGCCTGTCCTCCACCGGACGCGACTGCCTGCTGTGTTACCGGGAACTGGTCAAGGCCCTGATACGGGAAGCTGTTCACCCCACCACTCCGCAGGCGATCTACGGCCTGGGACTGATGCTGGAACGCGGCATCATGTACCAGCCCGCGGTGGCTCCAAGCCTCTGGCGACAGATTGCGCTACCGCTCTCGGCCTGGGCGCAGGAACGCCTCTACATGGCGCATGGCAATCTGGCAACGCCACGGGCACTGCTGCTTGAAGGGGTGCTGTGCATGCTCGGGCAGCCGCTTGGCGTCGGTCAGGGCAACAACCCGACCTGCCAGTCGGCACGCGCCCTGTCCATGTGGGCCTTCAATGACCCCGACTATCTGTTGCAGATGGTGGCCTGGGCGGCACGCGATGACGAGATCATCATGCACTTCGAAGGCCAGCGAATTTCGTCGCGGGAGAGCCTCATCGGTGTCGCCAGCGAACTGCCGATGGATCTCGATGCGGTATCCCTCCTGGTGGTACCCCATCTCGACCGGATCTACGCCGAGATGGGTCGCCGTTGCGTCGACCGCCCGGGCGATCCGCATCGCTGGGTCAACCCGGAATTCCACGGCTGGTGGTCCGGGCGGGGCTTCCGCATCAACGTCGACGTGGAAACCGGCCGGCTGGTGGAGCTGGAAGATTTTCTGCGCCACTTCTATGCCAGCTATCACCCCTATTACAACGGCAACCAGCCGCTGATCCACCCGCAACCCGCCGGCGTCGCGGTCACCGACAGCGCGGCACGCTTCATCGGCTGGCATGCGATCACGATTCTGCGGGTGGCAATGGACCCGGATGACACGATCCGTGTCTATTTCTTCAACCCCAACAATGACAGCGGCCAGGACTGGGGCGACGGCGTGGTCGTCAGCACGTCCGGCAACGGCGAGCGCTTCGGCGAGGGCTCATTGCCGTTCGAACAGTTCGCCTCACGCCTCTACATCTTCCATCATGACCCGCTCGAGCGTGGCGAACTGGCCGATGTGGGCGACGACGAACTGAAACGCGTGATCGCCTACATCCGGAACAGCTGGGGGGCGGAACGCCTGCCTGCGGAACAGCTTCAGGCCGACCCGGGAGCAGCCGCCAGACACTAGGGCAAGACACTCGGGAATGCGAACTCGCACACGCCGCGCGGCCGCCAAACCGTCGTATCGTGTTGACCAGCAATGATTCCCGATCGGCAACCGGCGACAACACCATGCCGCTTGAGCACGGCCACCTGACAGATGAGACACCGCGCCGGGAGCCCGCGCGGCACCTTGAACCCCGGCTCCTGTCGTCTTACCGCTACATTGGCGATATTGCCGAAGACGGTATCGACAGTGTGTTTCTCGCCTGCAGCGATGCCCTGAGGCAGGCGCTGCAGTGCGATGCGCTGTCCCTCAATGACGACCTCGCCGCATGGCACTCCCTGCGTGAGAGCGAAACCCGGCAGAGCCTGGTCATTCAGCAATACTGCCCGCTGGATTCGCGACGACGACAGACGCTGCTGCAGTGGCAGATGCAGCTCCCCTGGGGTTGTGCGACGCTGCTCGAACTGCGAATTCCCGGCGCTGCTGCCATCAGTGATCATCAGCTTGCCCTGATCTCGGCCAATCTGCGCCTGCTGGCCCAGAGCCTGGCGACCGGTCAGGCTCTGGATCAGGCGCGCAAGTTAGCCGATACCGATTCGCTGACCGGACTCCTGAACCGGCGCGGCTTCCGTCAGGCCTCTCGCGGTCTGCTCGACCGGACCCGCCGGGCTTCACTTCTGATCATGGATGTCGACCGCTTCAAACAGATCAATGACGCGCTGGGGCACGCCATGGGCGATACCTACCTGCGCGGTATCGCCGGGCGGCTGATCGAACTCATGCCACAGGACGCCATACTCGCACGCATGGGGGGTGACGAGTTCGCCATGCTGATACCGTCCGGGGCAGCCGGTGCCGAACGTCTGGCCGCGGAGGTGCATAAATCCCTGCAGCGTCCGCTGCGACTGACCGGCGAAGCGGTACGTCCCCGCATGACCATCGGCATCTGTTCGCTGCCCGAGCACGTGAGCTCGCTGCACGAACTTCTGCGCTGTGCGGATCTGGCCATGTTCGACGCCAAGCGCTCGACCCGCCGGAGCCAGACCTACAGCCAGGAGTGCCATCGCTGTTCCAGTGCCACGCTGCGAATCGAGTCGCGCCTCGAAGCGGCGTTGGCCGACAATCGCATGCAGCTGGCCGTGCAGCCCATCGTCTGCCTCAAAACCGGGCGCACGGCGGAGGTCGAGGTCCTGCTGCGCTGGAACGATCCGGAACTCGGCGCCGTCTCGCCGGCGGAGTTCATTCCGCTGGCCGAATCCATCGGCCTGATCAATGAACTGGATCACTACGTCGTGCAGAAGGCCTTGCAGGAAACCCGTCATCTGCAGGAAGCCATCGCGATCAACGTCTCGGCGCCGACACTCTACGATCCGGGGTTCGCCGACTTCGTGCTGCAGGGGCTGCAGCAGGCGGGACGACCGCCGGCCACGCTCACCATCGAGATCACCGAGCGGGTGCTCGCCGATGCGCCGAGGGCCGCCGATGCACTGTTGCGCCTGACGCGCAAAGGCGTGCGCATCGCGGTGGATGATTTCGGCGCCGGCTATTCGTCACTGGGCTTGCTGGCAAGCCTGCCATTGAGTCGGCTGAAGGTGGACAAGAGCTTCATGATCGGAAGCCACCGCAACCCGCGCTATCTCGAGGTCACGATGGGTGTCCTGAAACTGAGCGCAGCGCTGGGCCTGGAATCGCTGGTCGAGGGCCTCGAGGATCCTGCCGACATTCCCTGGCTGCAGCAGGCAGGCTGCGATTTTGCGCAGGGTTTCGGCCTGGCGCGGCCGCGGCCGGTTGACCGGTACCTGCAGGGAATCGCATACGGTTCCCTGTTGTCGGACAAGCCATGATCAGTCCACCGCACTTCGAACAGTCGCAGGACGACGAACGGCATCGTGAAGCGGAGCTGGCAGCGTTGGCTTTGGACTCGACGTGCGCCCCCATGCGGGAACGGGCCCTGCTGGATCGAATTGCGGCATTGGCCAGGTGCCGCCTGGGGGCCGATGCCGGCATCGTCAGCATCGTCGGCCACGAGCAGATCTGGACGCTCGGTAGCGCCGGCGTTGATATGGCGCCGCAAACGCGGCAGAACAGCCTCGCTGACCGGGTCATCCGGGGGCCGGAGATCACGATTATCGATGACGCCGCAGAAGACCGGACGGCGACAGGTGACGGCATCCGGTTCTGTGCCGGCGCGCCGATCACGACCGCGAGTGGCGCCCGCATCGGAGCCGTCTGCGTGTGGCATGGACAACCCCGCTCCCGCGCAGATGCCGGCGACTGTGCCAGCCTGGGCGATCTCGCCGAAATGGCAATGGACATTCTGGAGCTGCGGCGCCCGGCCAATCCGGCAGATCAACCGTCGCTGCCGACCGGACCCGATGCCGACGCAAGTCGGGCGATTCTTCAATCGCTCGGTCTCTGCTGCGTTGTGTTCGACCGGCGCCGTCGGATTCGTCTCGCCTCGCCGGCTTTCGCCGTTCTGATCGGGCGACCGGACCATGCTCTGATCGGCCTGTCGCTGGACAGCCTCGTGCAATCGGGGGTCGACCGCGATCAGTTGCGGGCACTGGCGAACCATCAGGGCGCAAGCACCGGCATCTGGCACCTGCGAACCCGTGGTCGCCGGTTGCAGGAGATGGAGTGCGAACTGAGTCTGGATACCGGCCGCGAGCCCTTGTTCGTCGCCCGACTCCGGCATCACCGGGGGCGAACCATGACGCGCCAGCCGGGACCACACACGCTGCGCATCCTCGATCAGTTGGTGCGGAATGGCGACCCGGAGGCCGTGGTCGTCGATCTGCTGGGCGCCAGCTGTCGCGAACTGAGTGGTCACAATGCCATTGCGTCACTGGTGAGTGGCCCGGAGCGGCGCGTGGTGATCGGTCTGCCGGGGCAGGATGCCTTCTGCGAGGCGCTGCAACGGCACCACCGCTTCATCGCCGAACACAGCATCTGTGCCACGACCTGTACGACCGGACACAGCACGATCAGCCCGGACACCCGTGAAGAAGAGCGCTGGCCCAACTATGCCTGGCTGGACCTCGCTTATGGTATCCGCGCGGTCTGGTCAGTGCCGATTCCAAGCAACGGTGACAGACCGGCCGGCGCTCTCACCCTCTTCCGGGACGTGTCCGGCGCGCCGACACCCGCGCAGATGGCAATTCTGCGCGAGGCCGCGGCGATGGCGGCACTGGCCATTCGCGAACTGGATGTGCCGGCACTGGCTCAGCGCACCGACAGCAATACCTGGTCGGTCAATCGACTGATGCGGGATTTCCGGCAGCTGCCGGATTATCTCAGCACATGCCACCGGCTCGGCGCACATGCGATACAGATCACGCAGGAGCAACATGAACTCGGCCTGAGCGGAGACTGGGCCCGACAACAGGGTCGTGATGCCCTCGGTGGGGCCTGCATCCTGGTGACTCTGGACGACAGCCGGATTCTCGTCATTGCCGGAACCGACAGTCCGGACGACCTGGCCGCGCAGCATCAGGCCCTGTGCCGCCAGTTGCAGATCGACGCGGTCGGCAATGGTCGCAGTCGCAGGGTGCAAAGCAGGATCGCCAGCCTGCCTGTCGAGCCGGACACGGACGTGACCGCCCTGCTATCGGCACTCGCGAAATCACTCACTGCACGGGGTACCGACGCATGAGACACATGAAACACATCGGTATCCTGCTGCTCCTGGCAATCGGCCCGTGCATCGCACAGGCGGCGGAAGAACGACAGCAGACGGAGGCAGAGGAACGGGAGCAATCCGAGGCCGAGGAACGGAGCACAGGCGATGCCGACTCGCGTGATACCGGCGAAGCTCGGGAACGCGGCGAGCGCGGCCCGGAACAACGGCCGCCGCGCCGGCCTCCCCCGGATTCGGATGCCGGCCAGGAAGGCGGCGTGCCGACGCCGCCTGCCAACTAGTTGACAGATCAGGGCCGGGCAAGCCCTGCTTTACTCGCAGATCGGCGTCGGATTCGGCGTTTTTCCGGGAGCAGAGCGCGCCGCACAGCGCTGTCACCGAGAGAGCTCGGCGAGCCTGCGGAGCGCGTACACCTTGAATCGCCGGCAATTCGCCCTCACCTATCCTTTTGGTGCAAAAACCGGCCAGCCCGGCTGACCGACTGATCCTCTACACTGACGATCAGGGAACTGCGTCACTTTTCGTACTCCCATGACCCCGATTCCCCATCACAACCAAGGAGTGGCTTCATGGCTAGTGTCCCAAGCTCCGTTCGTTCCTTCCGCTTCGGTCCGGCAGCTCCCGGTCTCGCTCTGGCCCTGTTCGCCGGTGGCCCGGCCATCGCCGATGTCTCGGTGGTGGATGAAGAAGTCCTGTCTTCCGTCGATAGCGAGGAAACCAGTTTCCGCGTGGTCAAGACCGTGGATGGTCTGGATTTCCCCTGGTCGGTGGACTGGCTGCCCGATGGCCGCATGCTGATTACCGAGCGTGGCGGCTACATCAACCTGGTGGATGGTGACGATGTCACCCGGCTGGACAACGTGCCGGAGGTCCATGCCGACGACGAGCAGAAATCACCGCTGTTCGGTGGCAGCCAGGGCGGCATGCTCGACGTCGTGGTGCATCCCGATTACGAGAACAACGGCTGGATCTACATCAGCTATTCCAGTCCGGGTGATCCGGACGCAGTGACCGACGATTCCGAGTACGGCTCGGCAACGGCAGTCGCCCGCGCCCGACTCAGCGAAGACGGTACCGCGCTCGAGGATCTGGAGACCCTTTACACGCAGACCCCGCTGCATAATCCCGGACGGCATTACGCCGGACGCATGATTCTGCCCGGCGACGGCACGCTGTTCCTGTCCATCGGCGATCGGGGTCTGCGGTATCCGTCCCAGGATCTGACCGACCCCACCGGCTCCATCATCCGGTTGCAGGAAGACGGTGGCGCGGTCGAGGACAACCCGTTTGTCGGCATGGCTCCGGGGAATCTGCGCCCCGAAATCTGGTCCTTCGGCCATCGCAACAATCAGGGCATGGCACTGCATCCGGAGACCGGTGCACTCTGGGCCAGCGAACACGGCCCGTCCGGCGGCGACATGCTGCGGCAGGTCAATGCCGGCGAAAACCATGGCTGGCCGCAGGTGGCGTTTGCCGGGGATTACAGCACCGGCAACATGACCGGCATCGGCCATGAAGCGCCCGGCGTCGTGCCGCCGGTTTACTGGTGGGAGGAGTCACGGGCACCGTCCGGCCTGGCTTTCTACACCGGTGACGACGTCGCCGCATGGCAGGGCAATCTGTTCATGGGCTCGCTGTCACGCCAGCAGCTGCACCGCCTAGTGCTGGATGGCGACGAGGTCGTGCACGAGGAGGTGCTGCTGACCAACGATCTGGGGCGCATCCGCGATGTCCGTCAGGGACCCGATGGCATGCTTTATCTGCTGACCGAAGATGGCGAGGACGGCCTGTACCGGATCGAACCGACCGACTGAGCAAGACGTTCCACGATCCGGAAACTGGCGGCCGCGTTCATCGCGGCCGTTTTTTTGCCCGATCCGCGGGTCAGTCGAAGTGCGGGCGAACCAGCTTCGGCGACAGTCCTCCGGCCCGGATCAGTGCCTCACGCATGGCATTGACCACCGCGCGCAGTGCCACCAGTCGCGCATAGTGCTTGTTGTTGGAGGCGATCACGGTCCAGGGCGCGTGCCCGGTGTCCGTCTTCTCGAACATGTCCTCGGCCGCGGCGACGTAATCATCCCAGCGCTCGCGATTGCGCCAGTCCTCGTCGGTCAGTTTCCAGGATTTGAACGGATCCTCGCGCCTGGCCTGGAAGCGACGCAGCTGCTCGTCAGGGTCGACGTGAAACCAGAGCTTCACCAGCACCACGCCATCATCAGCCAGGGTCTGCTCGAAGGCATTGATTTCGGCATAAGCCTCGCGCCAGCGCTTGGCTGGAACCAGTTCTTCGACCCGCTCCACCAGCACCCGACCGAACCAGGAGCGATCGAAGATCACCAGTTCGCCCGGCCCCGGCAAACGCGTCCAGAAGCGGTACAGATAATGCCGTGACTGTTCCCACGTCGCCGGTGCACCGATGGGATAGACCTTGTAGCCGCGCGGATCGATGCGCTGGACCAGACGACGGATGGCACCGCCCTTGCCGGCCGCGTCCATGCCTTCCACATTCACCACGACTCGACCGCCACCACGCCGCATGCTCTGCTGCAGGGTCAGGAGATCCAGCTGCCAGGCTTTGAGCAGGGGCTTGTAATCCGCCTTGGACATTGCCCGCTCCTGATCCAGGTTCCGCAGTCGACCGGTGTTGCGCTTTGCCACGGTGTCTCCTTGCTCGGTTTGTCGGCTTTGTCGGCTTTGTCGGCTTTGTCGGCTTTGTCGGCAAGCATGACGGACCGGCGGCGCGCCTGCCATCGTTCTGATCGGCCGGCATGGCCCCGGATTTGCATCGCCAAGGCACGGCTTTCACGACGCTCACCGACAAGAGGATGAAGCTTTGGCGCTGCGTAATCAGATCCAGTTGATCACCTATGCCAACCGTCTGGGACGCAATCTCGACGAGTTGTATCAGGCCCTGGAACAGATCGGTGATGCAATCGGCGGCGTGCCCCTGCTGCCGTTCTATCCGTCCAATGCGGATGCCGGCTTCTCGCCACTGACGCACAAGGAGGTGGACCCGCAGTTCGGCGACTGGTCGGACGTGGAACAGATCGCGCAACGCTACGACCTGTGCGTTGACCTGACGGTCAATCATATCGCCGACGAATCGGTGCCGTTCCGCGACTTTCTGGAGAACGGCTTTGCCTCGGAGTACGCCGATTTGTTCGTGCACGTGGATCAGATGGGCGAGATCACGTCCGATGATCTGGCCAAGATTCATATCCGCAAGGAGAAGGAACCGTTCCGCCAGGTGGAGTGCGCCAATGGCGACCGGAGTCGGGTCTGGTGCACCTTCACGGAACGGCAGATCGATCTGAACTGGCAGTCCGAGCAAACCTACGAATTGATGGAAGACTACATCCGCTTCCTCACGGAGCGCGGGGTGAAGCTGTTTCGTCTGGACGCGTTCGGCTACACCACCAAACGCATCGGGACAAGTTGCTTCCTGGTGGAACCGGACGTCTACAGCATGCTCGGCTGGGTCCGTGACAAGGCTGCCGAGCACGGCGCCGCAGTGCTGCCCGAGGTGCACGATCACAGCAGCTACCAGTACGCCATCGGCAAGCGCGACATGCACCCCTACGGCTTTGCGCTGCCGCCGCTGCTGCTGTATTCGCTACTCGACGCCACCAGTGTCCATCTCAAGCACTGGCTGCGGAACTGCCCGCTGAACATGATCACCGTGCTCGACACCCATGACGGCATCTGCATCCCGGATGTCGAGGGGGTGCTGCCCGAGAGTTGCATCTCGGCACTGATCGACAACATCTCGGCGCGCAGTGCCGATCCGATTCTGCGCCGATCGGCGGCCAATGTGCACAGCGTTGGTGCAATCTACCAGTTGACCTGCACCTTCTATGACGCCCTGATGCGCAGCGACGATGCCTACATCGCCGCCCGCGCCATCCAGTTCTTCACGCCCGGCATTCCACAGGTCTATTACGTCGGCCTGCTTGCCGGCTGCAATGACGACGAACTGCTGGAGCAGACCGGCGAGGCGCGTGACATCAACCGTCACTTCTACGATCTGCCGGAATTCGAAGACGCCCTGAAACAACCGGTGGTACAGCGGCTGCTGACCCTGATGCGCTTCCGCAACACCCACCCGGCCTTCGATGGCGACTTCGAGCTGAACTACTCCAATGACTTCTCGGTGGACATGGCCTGGCGCAACGGTGAGCACTACTGCCGACTGTTCGTCGACCTGAACTTCAAGACCGCCGATATCGGCTACCACGATCCGGAGACCGGCGAACTGAAGCATTTCCGTTGCTGAGGCGCCGGCATTGCCGGGTGATTCCCGGTCGTGAAACGGGCTGGCATCGGTCCGGGCCCTGGCCTATGCTCCGCGGCTTGTGCCAGCAACCGAAGGACGCCGCCCATGAGCGATGCCACCCGCGAACTCCTGCAGCAGTACTACAAGGCCTTCAACCTGACCGACATGGATACCTTCCTCGACCTGCTCACCGAGGACGTGGTGCACGATGTAAACCAGGGCGGACGTGAAATCGGGCGCGATGCGTTCGCTGCCTTCATGCAGCGGATGAACACCAGCTACAGCGAGGAAATCGCCGATCTGGTCATCCTGACCGAGCCGTCCGGAACCCGGGCCGCGGCCGAGTTCACGGTCCTCGGCAAGTACCTGAAAACCGACGAAGGCCTGCCCGAAGCCAGGGGCCAGACCTATCGACTGCCGGCCGGCGCCTTCTTCGAAATTCGCGACGGCAAGGTGGCGCGCGTCAGCAATTTCTACAATATGGAAGACTGGCTGCGCCAGGTCGGCGGAGACTGAGTCATGGGTCGGCGCGGCAAATGTTCCTGGGCGGTCTTCGCCCTGCTGGTCCTGACCGCGGCGACTGTCCTCTCCGTGCTGGCGGCCAATGCCACGCCGAAAGCCTTCCGTCTGACACAATCGGTCAGCGTCGATTACAGCGTCGATGACCCGCGGTTTCGGCAGACACTGGAACGGGGCCTGCAAGCCCCGATCCTCGATGGCAATCGGGCCGATATGCTGGAAAACGGCGAGGCGATTTATCCGGCAAAGCTGGATGCCATCGCCGCCGCCGAGACCAGCATCAGTTTCGAGGTCTACGAGTTCTGGGGGGAAACCGCCGGCGCGGAATTCGCCGAGGCATTGCGAGACGCCGCCGAGCGCGGCGTTACGGTACGGGTGTTGCTGGATTTTGTCGGCTCGACTGGCGCTGATGCCGATTCCCTGGCCGCGATCGAGGATGCCGGTGGTCAGGTCGTCCGCTGGCGGCAACCATCCTGGTACCAGGCGGCCCGTTTCAACCACCGTACCCATCGCAAACTCCTGATCGTGGATGGCCGGACCGGCTTCACCGGCGGCGCCAATATCGGCGACGACTGGCTTGGCAATCCGCAGAGCGGGGGCAAGCGCGACCTGCATTACCGGTTGGAAGGCCCGATCGTCGGCGCCCTGCAGGGCGCCTTCGCGGAACACTGGCTGAACGCCACCGGCGAATTACTGCATGGCGAGGCAATCTACCCGGCGCTCGAGCCGATCGGGAATCTGGCCATGCAGGTGGTGGACAGCGCGCCCCGGGAAGGCCGCCACCGGATTCGCTGGATGCTGCTGTTTGCACTGGCGGCGGCGCAGGAGCGTGTCGATATCGGCACCGCGTATTTCTATCCGGACCGGGCCGTCCTGGACGCCCTCGAGGCGGCCGCGGAGCGTGGCGTCCGGGTGCGCATCCTGGTTCCAGGTGACAGTATCGACAAGGGCTTTGTCCGTCACGCTTCGGTCAACCAGTGGCAACCGCTGCTCGAGGCAGGTGTCGAAATCCACGAGTTCGAACCCACCATGTACCACGCCAAGCTCCTGGTGGTGGACGACCGGTGGGTCAGCGTCGGCTCGGCGAACATGGACAACCGCTCCTTCCGCATCAACGACGAGGTCAACGTCAACGTGTTCGACGCCGACTTTGCGCGAGGCATACGCGAGACCCTGGACAGGGACCTGGATCAGGCGGCACGGTATGATCTCGAACGCTGGCAGGCGCGAGCCTGGCACAAGCGCCTGTTCGGCTGGATCAGCGTGACCCTGGGCAGTCATTTTTAGTCCGACACCAAAGCCGCAGGAACGGGAACCCGCATGGCGAAACTGCTGCTGAATCTCCGTGGTGTACCCGAGGACGAAGCCGATGATGTTCGCGGCTTTCTCCGCGAGCACGACATCGATTTCTACGAAACCGAAGCCAACCGCTGGGGCCTGACCGCCGGCGGTATCTGGCTGCGGCATGACGAGGACAAGCCGCGCGCCAAGGAATTGATGGCCGATTATCAGGCCCGCCGTTTCCATGAGGCGCGGGCGGAACACGACCGCCAGAAACGCGAGGGCACGGCACCGAGCACCTGGGATTTACTGCGCCAGGATCCGGCAAAATACCTGCTGTATCTCGCGCTCGTCGGCGTAATTGTCTATTTCTCGGTCATGCCGTTCATCAATCTGGCGCGATGAGACGGCGACGCCTTCTGCGGGGCATCGGATCCGCCGGCCTGTTGCTGGGACTGCCCGGCGCGCTCTGGAGTGGTGCCGGCAATCAGGAGAGCAAGACCGGACTGGTGCTGGATCGCCGGTTTCTCGATCACATGATCCGGCCGGATCATCCGGAATCCCCTGATCGGCTGCGCGCCATGCGGGCGCTGTTCGAGGCGCGGGGGCTCCTCGGTGACTGCCGACGCATCACCCCCGCGGACCATCCGGGCGACAGCCTGTATGCCGTGCACGAGGAGAGGCATATCGAGCGTATCGCCGCCCGCTATCCCGGGACACATCCGGTGGCCCTGCTTGCCAGCGGCGGCGCCGTTGCCGCGGCCGAAGCCGTCATGGCGGGCGAGGTTCGGCACGCCTTCTGCGCGAGCCGCCCGCCCGGTCACCACGCGCAGAACACCGGCGAGGAAAAAGGCTTCTGCTACTACAACCATATCGCCATCGTCGCCCGCCATCTGCAGCGACAGCACGGCCTGAAGCGCATCCTGATCGCCGACTGGGATTACCATCATGGCGACGCCACCGAGGCCATGTTCTACGACGACCCGAGCGTGCTGTTCTTCTCCACCCATGATGTCAGTGCCTATCCGGGCACCGGCCATGCATCACGCCGCGGCGAGGGTGACGGCGAAGGGTTCAACATCAATGTGCCGTTGGTATGCGAAGACGGTGACAGCGAGATCATGGCGGCCTTCGAGAACCGGATGCTGACAGCGGCCGACGACTTCAAACCGGACTTCGTCCTGATTTCAGCGGGTTTCGACAGCCGCAAGGACGATCCGCTGGGCTGCTTCAAGGTCAGCGACAGCGGCTTCGCGGAGCTCACCGCGCTGATGCTGGACGTCGCCAGACGCCATTGCGACGGCCGGCTGCTGTCGATTCTGGAGGGGGGGTACAATCTGGACGGCAACGCCCGGGCCGCGGCAGCGCATCTGGAGACGTTGGTGGAGCACGCTTGAGGGGGGTACCGAACGTACGCCTGGCTGAGGGCGAGGTGGCCTTCACGATTTCCGGAGCGCCCCGCGCCCGGCGCCCGAAGGACCCTCACGGTCGAACGAAGGGGGTGCGGAAAGACCTTCAAGGAAGGCACTATCACGAAGGACGCGAAGACCACGAAGAGAGAAATCTTCTGCTCGTCTCGTGATCCTTCCTTCGCGTGCTTCGTGCTCTTCGTGGTGAATCTTTCTTTACAAGCGCCAGCGACCGACAACCCCCCACGGTCAAAGCGGCTGGGCGCAGGGCGCCGGGCGCCAGTCCTATTCCGGCATCGCCGAAGAATGGTGGCTGGTGATCAGCCAGTCTTCACCATCCCAAGCATAGGTGTAACTGTAGCGGCCGCTGACGCTTTCGCCGGTCTCGGCAAAGGTGAACGTGTACAGCCCGGCATCAACGACCTTGTTGCAGCCGATGTGCACCCAGCGCTTGTCGATTTCGCCGGAGGGCCCATCCACCAGGAAATCATCGAAATAATCGACCCGTTCCTCGAACGTCATGCGCGGCGTGTTCGAGACCGTCGGCAGTAAAATGGAATCGTCCGCATAGTTGGCGGCGACGGTCTCGGAGCTGCCGGTCTGCAGGGAATCGTTCCAGCGGTCGAACAGGCTCGCAACCTCGTCTTCGCTGATCTGCTGGCAGGTCGTCTCTGCGGCCAGCGCCTGCGAACTCGCGACCATCAGGCCGGCGGACAACAGAATGACCGTGCAGTGCGTGTGCTTGCTGATCATTGAGTGCATCTCCATCGAATCCTTGAGGAATCGTGCCGGCCCGGGGACGAATCATGGCCCCTTCAACCTTTTGCCGGCACAACTACGCACGGGTCAGACTACAGCAAAACCTTTTCGATCCCACCGCTGCGGGCCTGATCCACGAACCGGGTCTGCCAGTCCTTGCCTAGCAGGTGGTTGGCAATCTCGACCACGATGTAGTCGGCCTCGATCCCGGTATCATCCTCATAGCGACTGAGACCCTGCAGACAGGCCGGGCAGGAGGTGAGCATCTTCACCTTGCCCTTGTCCGTGGTCGGCTTGCCGGTGATCTCCGTCAGGCCGCTGTTGATCTCTTCTTCCTTGCGGAAACGGACCTGGGTCGCGATATCGGGCCGACTCACGGCAAAGGTGCCCGCCTCGCCGCAGCAGCGATCATTCAACGGCACGTCCCGACCCATCAGGCCGCTGACCACATCCTGGGGCTTGTGCGTCTTCATCGGCGTGTGGCAGGGATCGTGGTACATGTACTGCACCCCGTCGATGCCCTCGAGTTGATAGCCCTTCTCCAGCAGATATTCGTGGATATCCAGCAGGCGACAGCCGGGAAAGATCTGCTCGAACTCGTACTTCAGCAGCTGATCCATGCAGGTGCCGCAGGACACCACCACGGTCTTTATGTCCATGTAATTCAGGGTATTGGCGACGCGATGGAACAGCACCCGGTTCTCGGTGCTGATAGCCTTGCCCTTGTCGATGTCGCCATTGGAGGTCTGCGGATAACCGCAGCACAGATAACCCGGCGGCAACACGGTCTGGGCGCCGGCATGATGCAGCATGGCCAGGGTCGCCAGGCCGACCTGCGAGAACAGGCGTTCGGAACCGCAGCCCGGGAAATAGAACACCGAGTCCGATTCCTCAGTGACCTTCTGCGGATCGCGGATGATCGGCACGATCTTGTTGTCTTCCAGCCCGAGCAGGGCGCGCGTGGTCTTGCTCGGCAGACCACCCGGCATAGGCTTGCGCACGAAGTGCACCACCTGGGCCGGAATCGACTGCTTCTCGGTGGTGCTGGCCGGCCGTGCCGCCGGACTCGCGTCCGGCTTGCCGTCGGTGTTGGGCACGATACCGACCTTCTTGGCCAGCTTGGCCGCCATGCGCTGGGCACCGAAACCGGCCTGCACCAGCCCCTTGCGCATGATGTTGATGGTGCGCGGATCCTGCGCGTTGAGGAACGCCATGGACGCCATCGTCGCCGGCTTGCTCTTGCGTTTGCCCTGATCCTTGAGCGCGCCACGCATCTTGATCGTGACCTCGCCGAAATCAATGTTCACCGGACAGGGCGTGACGCAGCGATGGCAGATCGTGCAGTGATCCGCGACGTCGTTCATTTCGTCCCAGTGGTGCAGCGAGATACCGCGTCTGGTCTGCTCCTCGTAGAGGAAGGCCTCTACCAGCAGGTTGGTGCCCAGGATCTTGTCCCGCGGCGAATAGCGCAGATTGGCCCGCGGCACATGGGTGGTGCAGACCGGCTTGCACTTGCCGCAGCGCAGGCAGTCCTTGATGTCGTTGTTGAGCTCGCCGAGCTCCGACTGCTCCAGGATCAGAGCCTCCTGCTGGACCAGGCGCAGGGACGGCGTGTAGGCGTTCTGCAGCCCCGACCCCGCCAGCAGCTTGCCCCGGTTGAACCAGCCCTGGGGATCGACCTTTTCCTTGTAGGCACGGAAAGTCTCGACCGTCTCAGGATTCAGATACTGCATCTTGGTCAGGCCGATGCCGTGCTCGCCGGAGATCACGCCATTGAGCTTCCGCGCCAGATCCATGACCTGATCCACGATGCGATCGGCCTCCTGCATCATGGCGTAGTCGCTGGAGTTCACGGGGATGTTGGTGTGAATATTGCCGTCGCCGGCATGCATGTGCAGGGCCACGAACAGGCGGCTCGACAGCACCTGTTCGTGAATGGCATCGATGCGCTTGCGCACCGGCTCCAGATCACGCCCGTCGAAGATCTCCTTCAGCGGCTGCTCCACCTCGTCGCGATAGGAGATGCGCAGGCTGCGGCGCAGCAACAGCTGGATCAGCCGGTCCCCGGGCTGTCGATCGGCGCGGGCGGTGTCGTTGAGCCAGGCATCATAGGTCTTTGCGTCGCCTTCGAGATTGTCGAGGATGCCCTGCCAGCGGGATTCCACCGCTTCCAGATGGGCCACCGCGCGCGACCGCTTGCGGCCGAGGATGGAGCCGCCCTCTTCCGAGGCCTCCAGATCCTCGCGTTCCAGATAATCCGGGCGAGCCCTGAGTTCCGGCAATTCACCGCGGAAGTGGGCGCGCAGTTCGCGCACCAGCCGCAGCTTGTTGTGCAGCGACTGATGGATATTGACGCGCTCGATCCCTTCGCTGTACTCGGCCAGCCGGTCCAGCGGGATCACCACGTCCTCGTTGATCTTGAAGGCGTTGGTGTGGGAGGCGATGGCCGCCGTGCGCGAGCGATCGGCCCAGAAGGTCTTGCGCGCCTCGGCGCTGACCGCGACGAAGCCGTCGGCATTGCGCTTGCCCGCCAGGCGGATCATGCGCGAGGCGGCGGCGGCGCAGGCGTCCTCGTCCTCGGCGGCCAGATCCGCCAACAGCACCATCTTGGGCCGCTCGCCACGGGCACCCTTCGGTGCGTAGCCCACGGCGCGCACGTAGCGCTCGTCGAGGTGCTCGAGGCCGGCCAGCTTCACCGCCTGATCGTTCTTGAGATCGTCGACGATCTCGACGATGGCCGGCACGGCTTCCTGCAGATCCTGGCCGTAGAACTCCAGACAGACCGTGCGCTTGTGCTGCGGCATCACGTGCAGCACGAAAGTGGCCGAGGTGATCAGACCGTCGCAGCCCTCCTTCTGGACGCCCGGCAGACCGTTGAGGAACTTGTCGGTGACGTCCTTGCCGAGACCGACGGTGCGGAAGCTGGCGCCGGGGAAGCGGATGATCTCGGGCTCGGCCTTCGACGTCTTGCCATCAGCCTCGAAGCGATGCACCCGAAATACCGCCTCGTCCTGGTCATGGATCTTGCCCAGGTTGTGGTTCAGCCGTTCCACCAGAATCCAGTCGGCATCCGGTGTGACCATGCGCCAGGACACGAGATTGTCCAGCGTCGTGCCCCACAGCACGGCCTTCTTGCCGCCGGCATTCATCGCCACGTTGCCACCGATGGTAGAGGCGTCCTGAGACGTCGGATCGACCGCGAAGACATAGCCGTGCATGCCCGCAAGATCGGAAACCCGGCGCGTGACGACACCCGCCTCGCAGCGCACCGTCGGGACCTTGCGGGGCACGCCCGGCAACTCGGTCATTTCGACCCGGCCGAGTCCCTCCAGCTTCTCGGTGTTGATGACCGCGCAATCCTCGTGCATCGGAATCGCGCCGCCGGTGTAGCCGGTACCGCCGCCCCGTGGGATCACGGTGAGGCCCAGTTCGATGGCGGTCTTCACCAGACCGGCCATTTCCTCCTCGGTATCCGGCGTCAGCACCACGAACGGTACTTCCACGCGCCAGTCGGTGGCGTCGGTCTGATGGGCCACCCGGGACAAACCGTCGAAGCGGATATTGTCCTTGCGCGTGAACTTGCGGAAGGCCCGGCTGGCGCGCTCGCGCTGCTCGCGCATGCGCGGGAACCAGTCCTCGAACTCGGAGACCGCCCGGCGCGCGCTATCGGCCAGCGCCAGCGCCTGGGCATTGCTGCCGGCTCGTTCGACAATCTGATCCAGCCGGTGGTGCATGGCCTGAATCAGGTTGTCGCGGCGCTTGCGACTGTTCAGCAGGTCATCCTGGATATAGGGATTGCGACGCACGACCCACAGATCGCCCAGCACCTCGAACAGCATGCGCGCGGAAATCCCGGTCCGCCG
>PXAT01000091.1 GCA_003565775.1 Ectothiorhodospiraceae bacterium
GCCGAGGAAGTGCTTAAGACCTGGCAAACATGGGTTTTTTTCACACATCAACCATGTAAACCGGGTTTTTTGAATGCAATCCCCGGCTGCCGTCCGCCTCCACTTTTTTCAACAAACACCGCCTTAACTTAGTGCCATTCGAGGTAATTCCGAGAGGCTGCCGCCTCTCTCCATACCTCCACTCGACGTTCGGTAAAGGAATAATAATGAAAATTGTCAGTAATTTGATCGTTGTGTCCTTGTTGTTTGGCATAGGATGTTGGCCGATCCAGTCACAGCGTATCGTACTGGAAATATCTCAAATGAAGCCATCTGGTTTTGATGAGCATACGACAGGAATATTATATACCCACGTGGAGGGTCGCCTAATGGGTGACGTAACTTCTCATCCTCCCGATTATTATGATCATGACATAGATAGTCAGGAGGAAATAACATATTTGGAAATCGGACCAGTGGAACTTGACGAAGACATTTTTTATCCAGGTGGTAGGGCCTTCACTAATGTACAATATTTGACTATTGAAGTCGATGGAGAAAAGGAATATATGTCACGACCAACGATGTACTCAACTAATGTTGGTACTATTCGGAATCCACCCTCCAGAATCAGAGTCACAGGACCGGTAACGGGCCCGAGAAAACAGCCGCTGTATTATATTTTGAAAGTCCAGCCGAGTCAGGATCATCCTGATTACTGGATTCTAGCGAAAGGTGTGTTCGAAGTCGATGATCCGGAATTGGTTCTTGTAATCGACAAAGAGAAACTCAAGAAACCGAACAAATCGGCGCAGGCAATTCCGTGAGGCTGGCGCCTCACTCCATACCTGGCCCCTATCGACGTTGAGCGGAAAAGGAAACTTGACGCATCTCGGATCGAAAACGAAAATTTCTATATGTCCCGAAAGGAAAAATTTTTGGAGATTGTGAAACAGGAGTCGCACGTCCTTAAAGCACACGGCGTTAAGGAGATTGGCATCTTTGGTTCGGTAAGCCGGGAAGAGGACCTTGATCTAAGTGATTACGACGTCCTGGTCGTATTTGAGGAGGGGAAGAAGAGTTTCCGGAACTTTGTCGCAGTTTGCGATTTGCTGGAGGATAGATTGGGCTCACCCGTTGACCTTGTGACTCGGGAAGGTTTGAGCCCACATATTGGGCCCCGTATTTTGAAAGAAACGGAGTATGCCCCGATTGCCTCTTGAGTATTTGAAGCACATTCTTGATGAGTTGTGCTACCTGGAGGAAACCAGCCAGATGATCTCGGACGAAGAGTTCTCCAGGGATGCAACATATCAGCGGGCGTTTGCCAGGAGTTTTGAAATTATCGGTGAAGCAACGAAGCAGCTGCACGAAGAGTTTCGTAAACAGCACCCAAAGATTCCATGGTCCTACATGGCAAAGATGCGTGACAAACTGATACATCATTATTTTTTTGGGACTAGAGGGTAAAATGAAAGTCGTCGCATCATATTCCAAACCCGAAGAGGCTCAGCTCGCGGCATCCTTTCTTGAAGGAAATGGAATCTTCGCGAGGGTTACCGATGATTACATCGTGAATTTAAATTGGCTTTATTCCAATGCGATTGGCGGCGTTAAGGTCGAGGTATTAGAAAGTGATCTGGAGAAGGCCATTGAGCTTCTGGACCTTAGTAAAAAGGAAAAGGGATTCATGATTTGCCCTCATTGCGGTTCTGGCAATGTTGCAATCAGGGAACTCAGTCTGTATGCTGCAATCTGCCTTGCTATGGGATTTGTCCTCCCAATATCCTCCAAGAATGTCGATTGCGGGGATTGCAAGTCTTCGTTTCCACTGAAGGCAATGAGGGCCGAGCACACACAAAAACAATAAAGGTTCCAGCCGAGCTTGCTCGTACTTGAACCATGGTTGAACATCCCGCTGTCGGCCCGAGGTGTACGGAGTCTTTTCGTCGTCTGCTGCTCGGCAAAAAACAGGAAAAAGTTTCTGGGAAGAATGATTTTTGGCGGAATTTCGGGAGGCTTTGGAAGCTGCGAACATGTGAACCGCTGGTCACATATTCGGCTTTGCTTTATTCCCACCGCCGAATCGGACGAGACAGAGGCGAATATGCCCATCTCGACGAGATCGACCGGCTCCTTCCCAATGTCTAAAAACGCTTACTTTAAGGTTGCCGGTCGATTCCGGTTCGCTATATTAAATTCTTATTATGCTAAAGAGAAAATTTAAAAACATAGTAGAAAGAATACAGCCAATCAACGGCTTGCGCATGCGTGGCTTGACTCGAGCTCTTGCTGCTGCCGCCGTGTCGATTGCGTTGACAGCTCCCGCGATTTCAGGCGAAGACGATGGCTGGATCTCCTTGTTCGACGGTGAAACCCTGGACGGCTGGAGAGCCTCTGAGAATCCGGATTCCTTTAGAGTGGAGGACGGTATAATTATCGCGGACGGCCCCAGAAGCCACCTATTCTACGAAGGCGAGGTCGGCGGCGCCGATTTCACCGATTTTGAAATGCGCATGGATGTAAAAACATTCCCGCAGGCAAACTCCGGTGTTTTCTTCCACACCAAGTATCAAGAGACCGGATGGCCGACGC
>PXAT01000118.1 GCA_003565775.1 Ectothiorhodospiraceae bacterium
AAAACTTCCCGCCTTCGAAGGGCCCCTCGACCTGCTGCTCTTCCTTATTCGCAAGCAGGAAATCGACATCTACGATATCCCCATCAAACGAATTACCGGACAGTACCTCGACATCCTCGGATCCATGGATGAAATCAAACCCGATATTGCCGGCGAATTTTTCGTCATGGCCGCCACCCTGATGGAAATCAAGAGCCGGATGCTGCTGCCCCGGCACCAGCAGAAAGAGGCTCAGGACACCGAAGACGAATTTGACCCGCGCTGGGAATTGGTCCACCAACTTCTCGAATACCAAAAATTCAAGAAAGCCGCCGGCGACCTGAACCTGCTGGCCGAGGAACACGCCGCCCTCATTCCCCGTCACGTCACCTCCTCCCGCCGTCCCGCCGGAGAGGAACGCCCGCTCAAGCCATCCGACAAGCTGGAACTCTGGTACGCCTTCAATCAGGTGCTGAAGCGGCTCTCGGAAAAACTTGTGCTGGGCGAAATTGCGGCGGAGCAGGTGACCGTGTCGGATCGGATGGAGTTCCTGCTGGAACGCAGCCGCACCGAAACCTCTTTTCTGTTCTCCTCGCTCTTCGAAGGCGACGAGATCCACGTCCGGACCGTGGTAGCGACCTTCCTGGCCCTGCTGGAACTGGTGCGCCTTGACCACCTCCGGGTCATACAGAACGAAAATTTCAGCGACATTCATTGCCTCGCCAAAAATGAAAACGAGCTTGAAAATCCTTCCGTATCACCGACACTGGAAACATGAAGTCCAGGCGACATAAGGCTTTTCTTCTGGGTCTCGGCCTCGACAATGAGGACGGACACAAACGCATCACTCAATCCGAACGCTTCTGCATCGCCGGAGGCTCCGAAGAAACGCACGGCCGCATGACCGAAACGGTCGTCAAGACCATGGAACACCTCGACGACCGCGGCAAAAAGCTGGAAGAGGTCGAGGCCCACGAGCTCAGGGATATCCTCCACCAGAACACTCCGGCCTGAAGCGGTTGCTTGCGCCGGCCCGGGGTGCTTGACAATCCACCTTCACCCAACGTTAACTCATCCGTAACCATGAGCAATCAAGACGATTCTCCCGAGAAACAGAAATCCCGCAATGAGGGCGAGGAAAAGAAAAACGTGATCAACCTCGATAACCTCCCGCCGGAACAGGAGGAGAAAACCGAAAAGAAAGCCGCGGAGGACGAACCGAAAAAAAGCGCCACACGCCCTCCCCTTCGCCTTACCAAGACGGATAAACCGGCGGAAAAAGCAGACGAAAAACCCGCCGAACCGGAGAAACCCGCCGCCGAATCGACATCCGGGGAGTCCGACCGGGCGCCCGGGGCCCCGAAAAGCAACGCTGAAGCGAAACTGAAACTTTCCGCCACGCCCGGCCCCGCCGAATCCGGCGATAAGCCGGCCGCGGAAGACGCCGAACCGAAACCGGCGGAGGAAAAAACCGAGAGCAAACCCGACGCTCCCAAGCCGGAGGCGCCCGTGCAGAAATCGGAGGACACGCCAACGGCCGGCTCCACGCCCAAACCGCCCCAGAAACCTGCTCAAACACCTCCCGTGCCCAAAATGCGCCCGCCGATTCCAAAGCCGGCCGGCGTCAGCCGTACCCGCCCTCCGGGCGCTCCCCCGCCTCCTCCCAGGGCCGCGGCCGCGAAGAAAAAAGCGGCTCCGGCAGCCGCTGCGGACCTCTCCGGGAGTGATGAAGGCAAAAACTCCCCCATTTCGGTCGCCGTCGATGTCCTCGTTGCCTGTGTCGCCGTGGTCTTCGCCTACCTTTTATACACCAGATACTAAAGTTTTTATGTCGGACAAAATTCAGGAACTGAACGCGGATAATTTCAAGAGCACCATCGAAGGCTCGGAAAAGCCGGTGCTGGTCGATTTCTGGGCGCCCTGGTGCGGCCCGTGCAAGGCCATCGCCCCCATCCTCGAAGAGGTCGCCAGTGAAATGGGGGACCAGGTGCGCATCTGCAAGGTCAACGTGGATGACAACCAGGAGCTGGCCCGCCAGCTGCAGGTCCGCGCCATCCCGACCCTGCTGATCTTCAAAGGAGGTCGGAAAACCGACGAGATGGTCGGCATTTCCTCCAAGGAAGACATCAAGGCCAAGCTCAGCTGATACGCCGCCGGGCACCCTTCAACCAACGATTTCCCAGCGCAGCGCCTCCAGAGCATGGCCAAGAAAAAACTACAGAAGCCCGGCTACCTGATCTCCTTTGAGGGATCCGAGGGTAGCGGAAAAACCACCCAGATCAGTCGGCTGGCCAAGCACCTGGAAGATGCCGGGCACGAGGTTATCATCACCCGCGAGCCCGGCGGCACGGACCTGGGAGAGGAGATCCGGCACTTGCTGCAACATGCCAAGGCCGGACAACGGATGACGCCGGAAACGGAGCTGCTGCTCTTCGCCGCCAGCCGCGCCCAGCTCGTGCGCGAGGTGATGATCCCGGCCCTGACGGCGGGCAAGATCATCCTCTGCGACCGCTTCCTGGATTCCACCACGGTCTACCAAGGGGCGGCGCGGCAATTGTCCAAGGAGCCGCTGCATGTGATCAACACCTTT
>PXAT01000047.1 GCA_003565775.1 Ectothiorhodospiraceae bacterium
CAAATATCCGCTTCAGGCAGAATTACGCTGGAGCCCCCGACCAACCGGTACGGATTTCGCCGCAATATAGGCTGTGCCATTAATGCTCTGAGTGAGCTTGATCAGCCGGGTGAGTGGCATCTGGATACGAAAAGAAATATGATCCATTATCTGCCTCCTGACGATTTTGACCCAAACCTGACTATTCTGTCCGTATTTGCAGGTCCGGTAATTACTGCGGATAATTGTCCAAACTTACAGATCAGAGATCTGGCCATTCATTATATTCGAGGAGATGCTTTAGAATTCATAAACTGTTCAAACCTTACTCTTACGAGAATAGATATTCGGAATTGCTCAGGATTAGGAATCAGGGTAAACGGAGGCAAACAGCATTTAATCCACTCCTGTAACATTAGCAGTATGGGACGCGGAGGCATTGATTTCAGTGGCGGCAACTGGCAAAAACTGGTTCCCTGCAACTCTATAATAGAAAACTGCCGGATTTCAGATCTTTCCCGTATCGACCGTACATATACACCTGCACTGCTTCTGGAAGGCATGGGTATCAAAGTGCGTAACAACTCGTTCATTAATATTCCCAGCAGCGCTATACGGGTAGAAGCCTGTGATGCGCTTATAGAACTGAATTACTTCCACAATTGTGTTTATGAATCCGGGGATCAGGGTGCCATAGATATGTGGGCTAACCCACTATACCGGGGTAATATCATCCGCTGGAACGATTTTGACCGGATTATCAATGTTAAGGACGGAAGTTATGGTAGTGCTGCCGTTCGTCATGATGACTGGATCAGCGGTTTTATGGTCAGCGAAAACATTTTTCGTAAGGGTACCCCCGGTCAGTTTGGAGCAGTGCAGTTTAATCAGGGCACGGACAACTATGTTGAAGGCAACATCATTATTGACTGGCCCCTGGCATTTTCTGGCCATTCAATTAGTGGTGACGCCTGGAAAAATGCGATTACTTCTCATCCTCACTCTAAACAGATACTGGAGAATACCCCCTGGCAATCCGAAGCCTGGCAAAAGAAATATCCAAAAGTGCGCAATCTGCTCAATGGTGAAAATAATCATAACTACCTTACCGACAATCAACGTCATGGTATAGGGGAATGGGGAAGCGTCAGACGGGCTATATTATTTGCAAATACAGACGGCGATCAAAATTTTCACGGTGAAACCCTTGAATCTGTGAAATCGTTAATTGTACCCTGGCGTAATATTCCAATTGACCGGATTGGTCCGTATGAACCTGATGACATGAAAGATATTTACGGACAGAATATACCGATGAAGAAAGAAGAGTCCTGTACAGCCTTATCCGCGGGGGATTCTCTGGTTACAATTCTGACACTCCCCTATCTTCAGAATATGTCACAAACAGGCATGGTCATCATGGCCGAAGTAGCTGATAATATACCACTTGAAGTAGAATACGGCAAAACTACCGGATATGGTTTTACGGTACCCATAGAGCTTGTTGCCGGTGGCAGTGGAACCTATTTCTGCCGCGGAATCATTTCGGGGCTGGAACCCGGCACAACCTATAACTACCGTCTGGTTTTACCCTCAGGTGACGGTATAACAGAAAATGCGACCTTTACCACTTCACCGTCAAAGTTGGAAGATTTCAGTTTTGCTGCCCTCGGGGACACCCAACAGGGCAACACGGTAGGCAGCCATGGCGACAGAAAATACTGGGAGGCTGATCCGTGGGAACCGGGAAACTCGATGTTCCGTCATATGGTGGAACAGGACATCAGTTTGTTCATAGGTATCGGCGACCATGCTGCTGATGGCGATGATTATTCAAAAACCAGGCTTTCCTATCTCGACCGGATGGCTTCAATCCTGGGTCAACATGTACCTTACTTTATCTCCTGGGGCAATCATGACGGCAACTCACCTGATCATCCCTTGCGGCTTGCAGCAGATATGCCAAGCAGGTGGCGGACTGATAATCTGTCAGTTCACAGTCCGGGATACGGCAGTTTTGCATTTGAGTATTCCGGTGTATTCTTCATCTGCCTTGAGCACTTTACAACAACCGCTCTGGAGGCCGATGATCCGGGTAATGATATTACAAACGGCTGGCTTGACTCCGTGCTATCCTCCCAAAAAGCGCGTGATGCCCGCTTTCGTATCCTGTCCGTCCATGTTCCGCCCTTCTGCGAAAGATGGATTGATGGTGACACCAGACTTCGGGAACACCTTGTGCCAAGGCTGGAGAAATATAATGTTGATATCTGTTTCAGCGGGCACATGCATGGATATGAACGCGGATATTTAAACGGTGTCCATTATGTAATTGCAGGCGGAGGCAGCTACCTGGATTGCTTTGAACCACTGGTGTATGAATGGCCCCACATGTTCATCGGAGGCCAGCTAAACGGAAAACCCAGCAATGTACCGGGAGAATACCGCCGGCAAAGCAGCTACGGCATACTCGGCGAGCCTGAGCCGATCGATGGAGGCATCTTCCATGGTTATGCTGAGGTTAACGTTCGCGACCATCACTTAAGAATGGATATGCACGGCTTTAACGCCGACGGCTCTTATATCGG
>PXAT01000120.1 GCA_003565775.1 Ectothiorhodospiraceae bacterium
GGCAGCCTGGCAAGGCGCGGTGCCGGTTCGGTAGCCGTAGCTACCGGGCCGTCGACGCAACACCGCCAGGGGCCAGAATCGGCCGAGCCCCAAGGGGTTGGCATCGCATTTTCCCCGAATGCTGTGTTGCGCTGCTTGACCGCAGTAATGACTGCGGCGCTGCGCAGCGCGCCTTGCCTCGGAAAAAATGCAATGCCAACGCGGACGTGCGAATAAATCAGCGTCTCCCTAGCTACCAGCCCATGCGAAGGCTTGCCATGCCCCCACCGGGCAGCGCAGCGATCTGGATATCCCGGTGCGGGGTCGCAGCGCCGAGTCTGCCGTCGGCCCGGGCGCGACTGACCGCCTGCGGTCGCGTGAACACTTGCAGCGTGGTGCTGAGCATGCCGGTGGCGAAGCTGATGGCGCCGTCCGCGGGACGATTGTCGCCGACCGCGATGATCAGGCCGCCCAGCAGGTTCATGACGGTTCCCGGCACGAGATTGCGCGGTGCCCGGGCGTCGGCCTCGCGGCGGGACACGTGGTCAATGGCGTTCGGCAGGCGCAGCCGGTCGATGTCACCGGCCTCCAGGGCCGCTCGCTGATCCGAATAGGGCGAGGGAGTCAGCGCAACGGCGCCCAGCGCCAGCGCCGATTTCGCGGCCCCGACCCGCGCGTCGAAGCGCGTCGCCGAGCGGCTGGCCTCGCTGCTCTGATAGGCGTTATAGGCCAGGCTCGCGCCATAGATCGCACTCCAGCTTCCTTTCCAAAGCGCATGCTGACGTTCCCCCCGTTCCAGTGTCTCGGCAAAGCGCGAGGTCGGATCGTCCTGCGCACTGGCCATCCCGGTCATGGTCAACAGGAGGAGGGCGGGGAGTAATCGTCGGATGCATGGGGTCATAGGGTGTTCGGCCATCTCCGGTCAGGTTTCCTCAACGGTTTTCGGGGGCAATGTAACCCATGCAGACGCTATCGCGGTTTTCGGACGGATTCACGACACTGATCCAGGGTGCCAGTCGCGGCATCGGACTGGGCTTCGTCGAGGCCCTGCTGGGGCACGATAAAACCGGTCGGGTGATCGCCACCTGCCGGGATCCGTCCGCCTCCGAGGGCCTGACCCGCTTAAAGGCGGAGCATCCCGACCGCCTTTTCTGCCTGCCGCTGGACGTGGAGGACGAGGCGGCCGTCGCCGGACTGCGCGACGCGGTCTCGGCAGAGGTCGACCGACTGCACCTGGTGGTGAATGCCGCGGGCGTACTACACGACGGTGAAAACCTTTTTCCCGAAAAGAAGCTGGACGATCTGCGCCTCGCCAATCTGGAAAAGAGCTTCCGCGTAAACGCCTTCGGCCCGCTGCTTGTGAGCCGGGCGCTGGCGCCATTGCTGACGCACAAGGAGCACGCCGTGCTGGCCAACATCTCGGCCCGCGTCGGCAGCATCGGCGACAACCACCTGGGCGGCTGGTACGCCTACCGCGGCGCCAAGGCGGCCCAGAACATGTTCACCCGCGGGGTGGCCGTCGAACTGGGCCGTCGAGCGAAGAAACTGGTCTGCGTCGCCCTGCATCCTGGCACCACAGACACCGGTTTGTCGGAACCTTTCCAGCAGCGCGTTCCCGAGCACAAGCTGTTTTCGGTGGAGCGTACCGTTGATCAGCTTCTGGGGGTGATCGATACGCTGGGTCCGGAGCACAGTGGTCGCTTCTTTGGTTGGGATGGGAATGAGATTCCCTGGTAAGGGGAGATGCGTCCGTCACGGCAACTCCATCGCCGAAGGCTCCACAGCCTGCAGAATCTATCCCTTTTTCGCGGTGCCCGAACCGTTGCTTCCGCAAGTCATGCCCTGCCCCACGATTTAGGACCAGCAGGTGGGCGAACATAGAAAGCGTTCCGAGCGGGCGATTATCTGATAGCTTCAAGGCAGTTACATGTTTATGTTACAGCGTAACCTCTCGGCCGGCCGTTGCCGGCAGTTTCATCCACCGTTGCCTGAGCCCGCCTCCGGCCAGGTAGCCCTGGCACTCACGCCATAATGGTCACGATCAACTGGCGCTCATGCGGCGCGTGACGGTGCTCCCATAGCCATATTCCCTGCCAGGTTCCGAGATTCAGTCGCCCGTTATCGACCGGCACGGTGACTTCGGTCTGGGTCAGGATCGAGCGGACGTGGGCTGCCATGTCGTCCGGGCCTTCGTCGGCATGCTCGAACAGCGGATCTCCATCGATAACCAGTCGTTCCATGAACTTCTCCAGGTCCCGACCCACCGCCGGGTCGGCATTCTCAGAGATGATCAGCGAGGCGCTGGTGTGTTGCAGGAAGACGTGGCAGAGGCCGGTCCGGACGCCCGAGTCGGTAACCACCTTTGCGATGCGCGCTGTGATGTCGGTCTGGCTGCGCCCGGAGTTGCGGATGCTCAAGGTTTCACGATGCATGGCTGTGTTGTCCTCCTGATCTCAGGCTGTCGGCTTTAGGGAAACACTGATTTATTCCCGCGTCTGCGCCCGAGACCGGTTTTGGTCATCTGGCAAGGCGCGGTGCCGGTTCGGTAGCCATAGCTACCGGGCCGGTGGCGCAACGCC
>PXAT01000050.1 GCA_003565775.1 Ectothiorhodospiraceae bacterium
TATTTAGTCCTCCTTTTTTCAATTAAATTAATTTCAAATAACTCTATGTTAGAATATAACATAAACCTTTAAATATGTCAAAAAAATTCATAAGAAATAACACTTTAAGCAAGCAACAAAACCGCTATCGCGGAAATCAGAAGATAGAAATTATAAATCCGAAAGCGCTTCGCGCAAATAACAAGCACCAAATCCCAAATCCCAAATAAATCCCAAATAACAAATTTAAAAAACTCAAACGGCGATACGCTCTGCACAGGCAATAAAGTTGTTGATGCAGAAATCCGAAAGAAATTCCCGCCGTCGCTAAAGCTATGGCGGGCGAAGCAAAATTTCTGCCTGCGCCAAAACCTTGGCAGGCAGGCAAAATAACAAATTTTTTAAGTTCAAAACTGATTTAGACGAATAAGTATAGAGATGTCTATTGTGATTGTTTGATTTTTATAATACACTTTTATGTGTAGGTACACCTGTCTATTATAACTTGACAGTACAAGAAAATTGGCGTAGTATACAGGTGTGCCTGTCGGGGTGAAAGCCCCTCCCTGGCTAATGAATTCTTAAGCCAGCAGGCAGGCACAATGAAAAGACCAGTTTTTTAACTGGTTTTTTTATTATGTATAGGGTTTCTGTAACTGCTGTTGTTTTTTCTCATAATGCTCCAGAAAAAGATATTTCCATTACCTTTCTTTTTTAAAATTACTTTAATTTTTAGCTTTTCATTGTTTTTGTCTACGATTTCTACCCAACTTAAGATCCATAAATGACAAGGTGGATCAACAAAGCTTTTCTTTGTAGCTTGTTTTGCCTTCTTTATTGCTTCAGTTATGTAGTCAATTAGATAAACTCTGTAAAGCTTTTGTTTTATGTTTCTGGGTCGGTGTTTGTCGTATAAAAGATGTCTTAAGCCTTCTGCGTTAAAATAAACCGTATCTTGAATTGCAGGACAAAAACAAGGTTCCAGTGTTTTATATAACTTTTTTTGTTTTTCAATAAAATTATTTGTTGCCATATCATAAACTATTTCATAACACAGTTTTAAAATCAATTTTAAATTGTGTTTTAGGAACATTGTTTGAAAACTGTAAAACACAATAAATTCCTTCGGAATTTATTGTGTTTTGCTTTTTGAATTTAATATTTTGGATTTGTTTAGGATTTCGGATTTAGATTTTAGAGTTTAACCATATTTCTGCCTTCCTCCACGGGAAAACTAGAGTTTTCCCGACCCCTTTCCCAAATCCGGCCACTGTAATGAAAATTCCCACCTTAGCAGGTGAGAATTTTATTTGTTGCGGAGGTCGGATTTGAACCGACGCCTGGAGGTTATGAGCCTCCCGAGGTACCATTCCTCCACTCCGCTTTCGCTATTATACATTAAAAGCTAAAAATCTCCAAATTCAAAACTGGAAGGATATGAGATATGGTTAAAAATTAAAAATAATTTTCTAAATAAAATTTAGTTCTTCAAAAACGGAACGATAGAGATCTATTATTCTTTCGGCTTCGCGTTTGTCCATTTCAAAACTCGGGTCATGAGCTATTTTGTTTCTCTTTTTATGGGCTTCCCAGGCATTGTCAAGCGTCAGAATATCTCCCTTTTCAATTTGCTTCAGCTTTCCGGAAACAGTGTCGTCTATGTAACCCCTTTTCTCCAGAAGGTCATCCAAAATGGTGTCAGCTTCCAGAATGGCAATTCGCCAATCGTTGGGATGATCTGATGATATATGTTCAAGAACCCTTTGCCATCTTTTGTTCTGTGTCGTTTTTTCGGGTTTTTTTTGTTTTGCTATGGCATTTTCTTTTTCTTCTGCCAAGAGTTGTCCGAGCTTGTAACTGTAAAAGACAAAAGTAAAGACAGAGACAAATAAAAGAAAGACCAAAAAAGAGATTGGATAAATTAGCTTTTCTATTGCGACATAAAAAATGTCCTCCAATCGTTCGGTGCTTAAGGATGTGAACGAAAGCAGAAAGGCTACCAGAAGAATAGGCAAGAGAAAAGGGAGCATTTCCGCAAAGGCGTCGGCGGGAGTTTTTTGAGGTTTTTTTTCTTCGTTGGGCATTTTTTATTGAAGTTAAAAATAGAAAGTTAAAAGTGAAAAGTAAAAAGTAAAAAGTTGAAAGAACGACATTAAATTCTGCAAGAATTTTGTGTCAGATTTAGGATTTAAGATTTAAGAGGTAAGATTTTAAAGGTAAAATGCTACATTAATTTTTAATTTTCAATTTGAAATTTTTAATAAATTTGAATTCAAAAGATTTACGATTTACGATTTAAGAGGTAAGATTTTAAAGGTAAAACAAGTTTTTCTTTCTTCTATAAATTCCAAAGGAATTTATTGTGTTTAAAATTTTCTGATTTTTAATTTCTAATTTGTTTTGGATTTTTAATTTCTATCTTCGGATTTCCGCGCTAGCGGTTTTGTGTTTTCTGTTTTGTTTGGGTTTCTTGCCCTATTAAATAAGATTTGAGTTTTAACAATGTTTAATCCTTTTACTTTCAATATCTTATATTCCTATACTTAATGTTCTTGTCTTACTCAAATCTGATTCA
>PXAT01000192.1 GCA_003565775.1 Ectothiorhodospiraceae bacterium
AGAAAAATTGGTTTATCAACTGGATGGCTCTCTTCGGTGGGATCATCCCCCTATTCGTTCTCGCGGCGATCGCGGTGAATTATGGACCGGGAATTTTCTTTCGTTTGTGGGTACTGAGATACACCCTTGATGAGATCTCGATCGGTTTGAACAGGTTCCTGAATGGGCTATTTTTCCTCTCGGCCATACCGATGGCAATTATTCTCGGGATTATCGCCTGTCGCCGTTCGATTTATTTTATCTGTTTAGCCGGAATGGCGGCTTTCGCTTTTCTGGCCCTGGTTACGGTCTCCCGACAGACACTGGGGGTTATCTCAGGATATCTTTTGTTCTTGCTGGGGTTCGGGGTCCTGCACGACTCTCTATCCGGAGCCGGCAGTACGATCTCCCGGAAAAAACAATGGTTGCTGACGTTCTTCGCTCTGCTGATGCTGTCGATTATGGTCTGGAGCCTTTCCCGGCAGGAAGTGGCGTTTTTTGACATTCAACACCGAATGGTGGATAGGACCGAGGAGCAGCTGACAGAGGGTCAGATCCGAATTGAGATGGCAAGGATCGCCTGGGGACTTTTTCTCCGGAACCCGATTTTCGGGGTTGGTCCCGGAGGTTTTCCCGATCATCCGGAAAATTATCCCGCAAGGTACCCTCATAACGGTTATATCGAGGTTATGGTTGAGTATGGATTTATCCCTCTCCTCGTGCTGATCGTTGGGATCGTGATTTCTCTTTTTAAAGCCTGGAGGCACCGCCTGGAAGCGTATTCCCGCGGGAATGGAGATTTGTTGAAATGCGCTTTTTCCTTCAACCTGATATTTTCCGTCTGGCTGATGAACTTTAATGACCTTGCCCAGGAATATTTTTTCTGGGCTTTTGTGGTCTTGATGACCACCTTGAGATATATACCGGAACGGTGTCAGCCGGGGCTGTCAGAGGATGACTGACATATTCAGGAAAAGGGGATATGCCGATGCCGTGTGAACAAGTGTTGGTATCAATTGCTATTGTTACCTGCAATCGTCGTGACCTGCTTGCGCGGGCGCTTACTTCCGCCCACGCGCAATCCTATCGGCTCCTGGAGGTAGTCTTGGGCGACAATGCTTCGCGAGACGATACCGTGGCGATGGTTGAGAAGGAGTGGCCGGCGGTGAAGATTATCCGCCTGCATCGAAATATCGGATGTCAGCCCGGCCGCAACATAGCTATGAAAAATTGCCGGGGTAAGTATATCTTTAACCTCGATGATGATGGCATACTGACCAGGGATACAATTGAGTGCATTGTGGAACGTTTTGAGGCCGACCCGGATATAGCGGTGATTGAATGTGAAACTCCACCCTTGGAAGAGCGACCGCATTACGTTGTGAACAAAGGAAAGAATGAAAGATGGATTGCGAACTTCAGGGGCGGAGCGCATGCCATACGAAGGTCTGTCCTGGAAAAAGCAGGTTTCTTTCCCGAATTTCCGCGTTCGGGGTCGGAGGCGGTTATGGCGGCCAGGATTCTTGATTGTGGTTTCAGGGCCCTCCACCTTCCCCAGGCTGTAATGTTTCATCCGAGCAATCAGCAGGAAACAATTGTGAGGGAGGCTATGTATTATGCCGGGGGGCATTATCTGAAGCGCGAAGTTCTGATGACGCCTTTCCCCCAATGCATCTTTAGGGGTCTGTGGAGGAGTTTGCGCGGTTTAGGCAGGGCGGTGAAGAACAGATGCCCGGGAGCATATATTCGGGGTGTTTTCAGATTTTTTCTTGATCTGCCCGACGCTTTGGAAAATAGGAACCCGGTTACGCGTGATACGATGAAAATCATCTCCTTCCTAGTCTTCAACAACCTGGTCAACAAGGAGGATATCCTTCTATATCGGGGCGCGAAAAAAATGGATTTATTTCGTCGGCGATGGAGGAAGAGGAAAGTATCTTAGGATTCACGCAAAAATAAATTTCCATAATATTAGGCTAACTATCTCATAATGCCGACGGGGCCTGGTGGACGAAAATTGGCGCCATAAACTGGGCGCCTTCTTATCCTGGCTGACTGTGGAGGGAGCAATGGTTATCGGGATCGCCTTCGATCAATTCAACTGGGAAACCGAAGGCATCAAACTCCTGAATTTGTACGCTTCGATAAAGGATGATATTGGACCAGCCGTTTTGCCGGCATCTTAAACGCCCATAACAGATAGAACGTGTTCCCTAAACAAGCTATGCGGATAATCTATCTACATCAATATTTCAATACCCCGGAGATGAGTGGCGGGACTCGTTCCTACGAGATGGCTCGGCGGTTGGTCGCGGCCGGCCACCGGGTTGATCTGATTACCACCTGGCGCGAACCCACAAGGGAGAAGTCCTGGTTTGTGACGGAAGAAACGGGGATCTTCGTGCACTGGCTGCCTCTTCCCTACTCAAATTATATGAATTATCGCCAGCGGCTCAGAGCATTCTTTCTCTTTGCCTGGGCATCCTCCCGCCGGGCCGCATCGCTTCCCGGAGATGTGGTCTTTGCCACCAGTACGCCCCTGACCATC
>PXAT01000149.1 GCA_003565775.1 Ectothiorhodospiraceae bacterium
CTGGCGCCGATGAGGCGCTGATGCTGGACCCGCACGGGTTCGTGGCGACGTGTAACTCCACCCATTTTTTCATCGTGCGCCGGGGCGAGGTATGGACCTCCAGCGGCAAGTATTGCCTCGGCGGCATCACACGCGGCAATGCCGTAAAGATCTGCCGCGATCATGATATTCCCTGTTTCGAGAAGGACTTCAGCCTGACTGATGTCTACGGGGCCGAAGAGGCGTTTGTGACCGGCACGCTGGGCGGGTTGACCCCTGTGCGCTCGGTTGATGGAAGACCCATGCAAAGCCCGCTGCCGGGGCCGGTCACGCGGCGCTTGCAGTCACTTTATGCCGGACTGGTGCACGCTGATGTCGCTGCGCGCCGTCGGCCAGGGTGACCGATTTGGCTGAGTCGCTGCGTATTGCCATGTGGTCCGGTCCGCGCAATATCTCCACCGCCATGATGCGGTCGTGGGAAAACCGGCCGGATTGCTCGGTCAGCGATGAACCGCTGTATGCTGCCTGGCTGGCGATGAGCGGCGCCGACCATCCCGTCCGCGAGGAAGTCATCGCCGCCGGCGATAGCGACTGGCGCCGTGTTGTTGCCGAGCTGACTCTTGGCGCGGTGCCGGACGAAAAGCCCGTCTGGTATCAGAAGCACATGTGCCACCATCTCCACCCCCATATTGATCTGGACTGGATCGGTGAACTGACCAATATCTTTCTGATACGACGGCCGGATGAAGTCGTTGCGTCTTATGTTCGTGCGCGAGGAACCGATCAAATCACCCCGGAAGACGTCGGCCTGCCGCAGCAGATCATGCTGTTTGGCTGGCTGGAAAGGCAAACGGGCCGTTTGCCGCCAGTCATCGACGGCGGAGAATTCCTGGCTGCCCCGGAAGCCCATCTGCGCGCGCTTTGCGGCTGGCTGGGTATCGAATTTGTGGCCGAAATGCTGAAGTGGCCGCCGGGTCCGCGCGACAGCGACGGCGTCTGGGCCAGATACTGGTATGACTCGGTGTGGCGTTCGACCGGTTTTGCTGCCCCAAAGGCTCGTGATATCCAGTTGACGGGGCGGGCCGCCGAAGTCGCGGCGTTCTGTCAGCCGCTGTATGAGGAGCTCTACAGCCAGCGGTACCTGAAGAATTCGCGGTAACATCAGCAGAGTACTCAATGCCTTGTCGATGATCGCCAACCGGGTGCGACTGGTCTCCGGCGCTGCTGCCGGTGAGTCCGGCTGGGCGATCGGAAAGCACGGCGGTGTTGAGGATGTCATGGTGGCTTTCGCGCCGGAGGTGCATGACCAGCTGGTGATCGGCGATCGCATGCGGGTGCGATCTGTGGGTGCGGGCATGCGACTGGCCAACGTTGAGGATGTCCGCGTCTTCAACGCCAGCCGGATCTGATCGAGGCGCTCAACGGGCATCGTCAGTTACTGTTTTCGACTGACGTCCTCCGGCAACTTCGCGCAGGGCATGCTGCCCGAATCGCCTGACCCGTGATGCACCCATTCGCCAGCGCGCAACCCCTTGAGAACGGTGTGTTGCGGTGCTTCGGGCGCTGGCATAGAATGCGGGAACGCCGGTGGATCAAGATGGTGCGGGGGACAGGGGAGTCACCTGTTGATCTACCGACGAGTCTGGGCGCCATGGGAACTGCTCAGCACGAAGCACCGGACAAAGCGCCGGTACAAGACGGGACTCGCCATTGTTTGCGCGGTGGCACCATTTTATCGAGAGGGATTCCAACGAAATGAAGCACCCAAGTTTTATCGGCATATTGACGTCGTCGCTGGCGCTGACCGGCGGCATGGCACTGACACCGCCTCCAGTCTGGGCTCAGCAGGCAACGGAGCCGGAACTGGAAGAAGAGGCGGAGGATCGGATTGTCGTCACCGGGTCTCGCCTGCGGCGAGATGAATATTCGTCCATCTCTCCCCTGCAGATTGTGGATGCGGGAGAAGCCCGCCTGGTGGGTCTTGTTGACGCCGGCGCGATTATCTCCGATGCGACGGTAGTGTCTGGCGAACAGCTCGATGGCTCTGTCACCGCCGGGTCGCCTACGGCAGCGGTAGAAGGTATTTCTTCGACCGGCCTCGGCGGACAGGCAGTGGCACTGCGCGGTCTTGGACCTGAGCGGACGCTGCTGATGGTCAACGGTCGTCGTCTGGCGCCGGCCGGTGTGCGCGGCGCTCCGGTGGCGCCCGATCTCAACCTGATCCCGGGCTCGCTCATTGACCGGGTGGAGATCCTGACCGATGGCGCGTCTTCGATCTACGGTGCTGACGCCGTTGCCGGGGTCGCCAACGTGATTTTGCGCCGGGATGTCGAGGGCCTGGAGTTGACGGCTTTCGGCACGGCGCCACAGCGTTCCGGGGGCGAAATCACCCAGCTGGGTCTGATCGGTGGCGGCTCGAATGACCGGGGCAATTTCACCGTTGCGCTTGAATATTTCGACCGTGAGTCGGTGATTGTCGGCGACCGCTCCAACTTCAATGACTGCCTGCGCAGCCATCAGATCGGCAACGACGGCAATACCTATTCCA
>PXAT01000200.1 GCA_003565775.1 Ectothiorhodospiraceae bacterium
CGGTCCGGAGCCTCGATATGGGGCATGTGGCCGATGCCCTCGAAAAGGATCAGTTCACCGTCCCGCAGCCGCTCCAGCGTGCGATCGCCGAGAGTCGTGTAATCACCCATCTTTGCACCGATCTCATCCTCCACCAGGTCGCGTCCGATGGCGGTGCGGTCACGATCACCGATCAACAGCGTCACCGGCATTTCCAGTTGCGCGAATTGATAAAGCACCGGTTGGGTCAGCACCATGTCCGCAGTCCGGGCCTGCGCCCAGGCCACGCGCTCACGGTCATCGGATTCATAGGTGGCGGCCAGCATGCGGGCCCAGCGGTCGTAGTCCTCGTTCCACTGTCCGTCGTAGTAGAAACGCTTCTGATAGGCACGAATACTGTCGTAGTCCTTGTCCATCTCCGCGGCGAAGATCTGCTCGATACTCACGTACGGCACACCCAGCGCGCGCCAGTCCTCCAGCCCGATGGGGTTGAGCATGGCCAGATGGTCGACCCGGTCCGGGTACTGCAGCGCGAAGCGCGTGGCGAGCATGCCACCCATGGAATGCCCCAGCAGGCTGACCGTGTCCACGTCCAGCGCATCCAGCAGGTCGGCCGTGTTGGCGGCCAGCTGGGCAAAGGTGTACTGGTAGCTTTCCGGCTTGCTGCTCTTGCAGAAACCGATCTGGTCCGGCACCACGACCCGGTAACCTCCCGCGACCAGATGGTCGATGGTCTGATCCCAGTAGGCGCCGCAGAAGTTCTTGCCGTGCAGCAGCACGACAGTGCCGACAGGATCACCCGCGGGCATCACATCCATGAACGCCATGTCGAGTTCCAGCCGCTGGCTGGACAGTTCATGGACACCGACCGGATACGGATACTCGAAGCGCTCCAGATCGGCACCGTAGTCCGGCACCTCTGCGACAGCCAGCGCCGGGGCCGCGAGAAACAGAAAGGCCAGAATTGCCGTTATGCTGCGCATCGTCTCGTTTCCTCTTTCGCCAGAAGTCATGAATCAGCATGGACCACCCGATCTACCCGATACCCGCCGAGGACCGTGAGCGCGAAACCGAGGTTCGCAAGAGCCGCTTCATCGCGCGTGTCCACGCCGTGCGTGACCGCGACGCCGTCATGCAGCACCTGCAACAGGCGCGATCCGATCATCCTACGGCAAGCCACCATTGCTGGGCGTACCTGCTGGGCAAGCCGGGCGCCGCCACCAGTGCGGCGATGAACGATGATGGCGAACCCTCCGGCACCGCCGGCAAACCGATTCTGAATGTCATCGAGCACAAGGGCATCGGCGATATCCTGGTGATCGTAATCCGCTATTTCGGTGGCGTGAAACTGGGTGCCGGTGGTCTGGTTCGGGCCTATGCCGGCGCCACCGAAGCGGTGCTCGGTGACCTGCCGCTGCGACACGAGACACCACAGATCCAACTTCGACTGCAGTTCGATTTCGCGGACGAACAACCGCTGCGTCACTGGCTGGAGGGCCATGACGGCCGCCTGGAATCCATCGACTACGGCCAGCAGGTGCAGGCCCGTGTCCGTATCCCGAATGCCGCCGATGCCTCGCTTCGGGACTTTGCCGCGTCCCGTGGGCTGGTCATCCACGACAACGACTGACCGCATGGCCTCCCCCTCCCGCCGACCGTCCCATAGCTGCGGGAAAACTTCCCGAAAACGCCTGCTGACAGCGCCTCCGGGAAGTTTTCCCATGCCCGACGGGAGGCAAACCGTCAATCATCTCTGCTCGACAAGAACAGGTCGCCGCCGACACGGAGTGGACGACCGGAACGAGGAGAGTGCTTTCATGCAGGTCCGTACAAAAAAACAGATTTGCCTCTGGTCCAGCCTGATGCTGGCCGCAAGCATGGGTGGGCAGGTCGCCGCGGAGGAGCAGGCGCCACAGATTTCATCGCAGACACTGCAGCCCCTGCAGATCCGCGCCCTGGTTGCCGATGATGTTGCCGACACGCCGGGTGCAGCATCCATCCTGACCGATACCGATATCGAGACTTACCGTCCGTTGACCCTGCACGACGCGCTGGACTTCACATCCGGCGTGCGCACCATCGACGACGATGCCCTGGGCCGCCGCGCCGGCATCGGTGTGCGCGGCGCACCGCCGCGGCGCTCGCGCAAGGTGCTGCTGCTGGAAGACGGCACGCCGATAACGGCCAGCAACTATCTGGACCCCAGCGCGCATTACACGCCGCCGATCCAGCGGCTGGAGCGCGTCGAAGTGCTGAAAGGCGCGGGCCAGATCGTGCACGGCCCGAACAACAATCACGGCGTCGTCAACTTCCGTAACAAGCGCGCGACGCTGACGCCGGAGACGACTTTCGAGCTAGGTGCCGGCAACCAGAACCAGTTCCATCGGCACCTGATGCACCGCCGCACAGAGGGTGATGTGGGACTGGTCTTCGCCTATACGGGCTTGAATTCCGATGGCGTGTTCGACGTTGAAGATCACCAGTTCGATGACTTCTACGTAAGCGCCGACTGGGACGTGAACGAGCGGCACGATC
>PXAT01000175.1 GCA_003565775.1 Ectothiorhodospiraceae bacterium
CCTGGGCCATCTGACCGCCGAGACAAGCGGCGGGGACGCTTATGGTATTGACCGCATCGTCCAACGCGGCTCCGCAGGGACAAACGCCGCATCGCTTGAAGTTTGGCTGGACCCGGAGACGGCCCGCAGGACTGGCGCGGTCAAGATCCGCTACCACTCGACCCGCGAGGCAATCGCGGTTCCATGGTCGGCGGTGGCCACCGATGATGACCGCACCTGGCTGGCGGTGGTGGACCAGGACAATCGCATCCAGCGGCGCGAGATCACGCCGGGAGCAACCACCGGGACCATGCTGGAAGTCGTGGCCGGGCTGGAGCCGGGCGAGCGCGTTGTTCGCTATCAACCCCGCAGCCATGGCGACGAGGCCCTGGTCGAGCCAGTCGAGCGTGGCACCAGCGAAAGGAACGGCGAGTGAGCAGCTCCGCATCACGACTGGAACGGGCATTTGGCAGTCTGGCAAATCACCGGCTGCCGATTGCCGTCGTCGTCGCGACCGTCGTCGTCGCGGCATTCGTCGTCCTGCAACGCATGCCGTTGCAATTGCTGCCGGAGATCCGCTACCCCCAGATCCGGGTGATTGGTGACTACCCCGGCCGGACAGCTGCCGTAATCGAGGAGAGTGTCAATCAGCCGCTGGAGGAGGCCTTTGCGGGTTTGGAAGGACTGCTAAAGATGGAGAGCCGCTCGGGAGACGGGCGCAGCTACATCGAACTATTTTTTCAGCCCGATCACGATCTGGACCGCGGCTTGCAGGACGCGCTGCAAGGCGTCGGGCGCGCGCGGGCATCGATCCCGCCGGAGTTTCCCGACCCCCGGGTCTTCTCCGTCGGCACCACCGAGTCGCCGGTGATGCAAATTATGTTTTCCTCGCAGGAACTCTCCGCGCGAGATCTGCGAAACCGCCTACGCTCCGAGGTCCTGCCCCGACTGCGCACCATCCGGGGCGTAGAGGCCGCCTTCATTGCCCGCCAGGATAATAGTGAGCTGGTGGTCGAGCTCGACCGCGAGGCCATGGAGAGTGCTGGCATCGCTGATGCCGATGTCGAAGCGATTCTCTTTCAGGCCACCTCCCCACCCGCTGGGGGTGCGGTCCGCACCACCGATTTTGAAGGCGTGGCTACGCTGGCGGCGACGCCGTGGGACGTCGGCGAGATCGGCAAGCTGCCGGTGGTTCCGAGCCGGATCGCGCCAGCGGGCGATCAGGCAGCGACTGCAGCGCGTCCGGTGCCCCTGGCTGAAATTGCGAACATCCGCCGCACCACCTCCGACCAAAGCCTGCGCGTGCGCCTGGATGGGGAAAACTCCGTGCTGCTGACCGTCCATCGTACGCCGCGCGCCAATTCCGTGCGCATGGCGCGGCAGGTGCGTGCGGCAGTGGAGCGCACCGCCTCAGATTCCGTCCGAGCAGAGGTGCTTTTCGACGACTCACTGGTCACGGCGGCGGCGACCCGCAACGTAGCCATCGCGGCGGTCGTGGGTTCACTGCTCGCGATGACGCTCATCATCTTCGGACTGCGTAATCGGCGGAGTGCGCCAGTCGTGGGCATCATTGTCGTCGCCGGGCTGGCGGGCTCAGTGATCGTGCTGCACCTCTTCGGCCAGTCGCTCAACCTGCTGACCATGGCCGGACTGCTGCTCTCGGTGGGGCTGGGGCTCGACTATGCGATCATCTTCTTCGACCGCTTGGAGCGCCTCGCCCAGGCCGGTAATGCAGACGGACAAAACCTCCCGGCACAGGCCGCCGCCAGTGTCGCGGGTCCTCTCGTCGGTGCGGTTATCACCACCCTCGGCGCGATCCTGCCATTTATGTTGGTGGATGGATTGATCGCTATGCTGTTCCGTCCGCTGATTCTCATGGTGGCGACTGCCTCGGTCATCACCTTCCTGTTCGCCATGGTTATCCTGCCGACGACGCGCATCCGACAAACGGCACTCACAGCGGAGACAACGGCCCGCGCCGCCCAATCGCCCCGCGCCGTCAAGCTGCATGCTCTGGCCGCGCTGGCCGCCGGGATCACTGCCGCTGTGCTACTGTGGTTGGGTCCGCGCTTACTGCCCTTCGAGGTTTTACCGGTGGTGGACGACGGCTTTATCGAAGCCCGCTTGATCCACCCGCCGGGCATTGCGATGGACGATCTGGATGCACTTTCACGGCGCATCGAAGCGCAATTTGCCGACATCCCCGGCACCCACGCAGTATTCGCCACGGTGGGTGGCTACTTCCGCGAAGGCATGCCCGCCTTTCGCCCTGGGACGATCAACTATCAAGTCCGCGTGCGCACGGATGGACAATACAACTCCAACGATTGGGCGGATACCGCCCGCACAGCAGTCGAGGATCTCGCGCTGCCGGACATCCGGCTCGCCATCACCACGCCGCGTATCCGAAATGTTGAGACGAGCTTGGCCGATGCCGACGTGATTGTGGTGCTGACCCGTAGCGATGGCGACCAGCTGGCACTGGGTGAGGACGAACTCCTCGCGGTAGCCGCAATGGAGGAGGTCGAGGGC
>PXAT01000112.1 GCA_003565775.1 Ectothiorhodospiraceae bacterium
CCCTCGCGCGGCGCACCGCGCCTGGCAGGCCAGCGAATCCGACGGTCACGCGACGGCGTGCAACGGTGCATGCTTCCCTGGAGGCCCGGCCGGTTTTGTCCCCTGGCGGCGTTGCGCCACCGGCCCGGTAGAATCACTACCGGACCGGCACCGCGCCTTGCCAGATGACCAAAACCGGTCTCGGGCGCAGACGCGGGAAAACTTCAGCGCTTCCCTATGTGTTCTCGACCACAATCTTCGGGAATCGGCTGGCCGATTCCTGCGACTGGAGCGACAGACGGGCGGAGATGTTGAGCGCGATTTCCCGGTAGCTGCAGGCCAGGGCCCCGTCAGGATCCGCAACCACCGTCGGCTTGCCGCCGTCCGCCTGCTCGCGAATACGGATATCCAGCGGCAGCGAACCGAGCAGATCGATGCCGTACTGCTCCGCCATGCGGCCACCGCCACCTTCGCCGAAGATGTGCTCCTCGTGGCCGCACTGGCTGCAGATATGCGTGCTCATGTTCTCCACGATTCCGAGTACGGGCACATTGACCTTCTCGAACATCTTCAGGCCCTTGCGCGCATCGAGCAGGGCGATATCCTGCGGCGTCGTCACGATGACCGCGCCGCTGACCGGCACTTTCTGCGACAGGGTCAACTGGATGTCGCCAGTACCCGGCGGCATGTCGATGACCAGATAGTCCAGATTGTCCCAGTTGGTCTCGCGAAGGAGTTGCTCGAGTGCCTGGGTGGCCATCGGACCGCGCCAGATCATCGGCGTCTCCTCGTCGATCAGATAACCGGCAGACATGGACTGGATGTCGTAGTTGACCATCGGCTGCAGCGACTTGCCGTCCGGCGATTCGGGTTTGCCGGTAATGCCGAGCATGCGCGGCTGGCTGGGACCATAAATGTCGGCATCCAGGATGCCAACCCGTGCACCCTCCGCCGACAGAGCCAGAGCCAGGTTGACGGCGCAAGTGGACTTGCCCACCCCGCCCTTGCCCGAGGCGACGGCAATGATGTTCTTCACGCCCTTGACCGCATCGGTGCTGCGGTGCGTGCCGTGCGTGCGAACCTCACAATCGACTTCGATCTTGACGGCGCTCACACCGGCGACCGCGCTGACGACCTGATGCACGGACTCGCCGAGCCGCTGGCGCGCGTCGGGACTCATCGGGAACCCCAGTGCGACCTGCACGCTGACACTGCCGGCATCGTCCACGGCGATCTCACGCAGTGCATTGGCGGCAACCAGATCGCGACCGAGGTGCGGCTCGGTCCAGCCCTGAAGCGCCTGTTCGACCTGTTCGCGTGTCACCGTACTCATACTGCTGTCTCCTTGTGCGTGGCCTTGGCGCCACACATGTCCGTCTGCGAGAAACATCCGAAGCCGCGCCATCTTTCGCTTGCCCGAAGGTAAACGGTCTGCTATCGCTAGAGACACATCGCTATGTTCCCGCGGCTTCAGTTGACTATTCGGGAAAGCCACCAATGATAACGCATCGCGCCAGCGCTTTCGCCCCGTGGGCCCTTCTCCTGCTGCTCCTGCCGTTCAACACTGTCGCCGATGACCTGATCAGCGCCATTCAGGCCGGCGACCGGAACGCGGCCGACCGGCAACTGAGTGAGGGCGCTGACCCGAACACAGCCACCGGAGACGGCGAGTTCGCCGGCAAGACCGCACTCATGTGGGCGGCGGAAATCGGTGACCGGGAGCTGTCGCGTCTGCTGCTGGATGCCGGCGCAGAGGTGGACGCAAGGAACCCCAAGGGCGGCACCGCGCTGATGTATGCCGCGGTGAACGGCCACGCCTCCGTGATACGGGTGCTGGTGGACGCTGGCGCCGACGCCAGGCATGAAGTCAGCAATGGCTGGTCGCCGCTGATGCTGGCAGCCGCCAAGGGACACGCGGCTGGCGCTCGGGAGCTCGTCGGCCGCGGAGCTGACCCCGATAGCCGCGATGTCTACGGCTGGACGCCGCTGATGCGGGCCGTGCATAACGGCCACCGCGAGATGGTGGAAACTCTCATCGACCTGGGCGCCGACACCGCTATCAGCGACGGCAACGGCGTTACCGCCAGGGTCATTGCCGAAAGCACGGGCCGCAAGGATCTGGCCCGGTTGCTGGAAACGGATTAGCCAGACACAGGCCCACCCTGCTGACCCCGCAGAAGCTCCGGGGAACGCGCCTCAGCAGCGCATGATGTTGCTGCTGTATCGATCCAGCGTCTCAACCGTCACTTCACCGCTGACCGGCGCGCGGGCGTCGCCCTGCGGATATTCAAGACTGAGGCGCGCTTCGAACTCGGAGAAGAACCGATCGAACATCTCGCCGCCCAGGGTGCCGACGGCGAACAGCTCATCGCTCGCCGCATCATGCTCCAGCAGGATCGCGGCCAGTGGCTGCTTCGCCGGCCCGTCCAGCACCTGCGCCCCACGCAGGGGGTCGTACAGGCTGTTTTCCGCGCAGCAGCTGATGACGCCGGTTTCCGGCTCGTCACTGTTCCGCGCTTCGCGGAAGCGAATGTAACTGACCGCCGGTGTGGGATGCGCCATCTTGTGCGCACAGATCGCACAGTAGGCGACGATGCTCCCGTCTGCCCCCACACCCTGATGGGCCTGATAGGACGCTCCATCCTCTGTTCGCAATGTCTGCGACGGTGTCGCCGGCGCACCGAGATCGAACAGAAAGGCCGGGGTCGCTTGAAAGGGATAACTGAAGACGTAATTTCGCCGACGCTCGAGGGCGGCGGCACGCAGCGGATCTCCTCCTGGCTGCACGAGCCGGACCCGTTCGTAGTAGCGCGGTCGCAGATTCCGATCTGCCAGCAGGGAGGACGGTGCCAGGCTGGCGCAGCCGGCACCAATGGCACATGCCTTCACGAAATCACGACGACGCATACCTCAGCCCTCCCCGCGCCCGGTTCGATCTGCGGTCAGGCGCTCCTGGCAATGACGCTCTGCTTATGCGCCACCGCCGGGAACGCCAGCCACTTTCAGACGCCTTCGATCACGCCGCAGGCAATGCGCGCGCCGGCACCGCCGATCGGCTGGGTGATGTGGTCATCCGGCTTTTCATGGATCACCAGTGCAGCACCGTCATCATCCAGGATTTTGGCGCCGTAACTGCCGTCCAGGCTGGCCCGTGCATTGAAAAGTTCGGCCCAGGCCGTACCGTCGTCGTGCACGTAGAAATTGTTCAGGTCACCGGCATCCGGACCTTCGGGGTTGAGCAGGCCATGCTTCTTGTCATCAGGATTGAGGTGGCCGGCGGAGTCCTGAAAACCCTCGTGATGATCTTCGCAGGTGCCCACGGCGTGAATATGGATCGCCTTCGGCCCGACCGGCAGACCGTCGATCTCCAGCACGATCAGGGTGCCGTTCGGCCCCTGCGTCAGATGCGCCTCGCCCACGGCATTGCCGTCGTTGTCGATGAAGGCAGCATGCGCCTTCGGCATGTCATCGGCGGCCAGCGCCAGCGGCGCGGCAAGCACGGCACCTGCCAGCATGCGAATCATTGCGCGTTTCATCGTTTTCTCCTTGGGGACTGTGTTGTCCTCGGTTTGACCGAAAAAGGCGCCAGGGTTCCTGGCCGCAACTCGCCGTCACAACTCCGGCCCTGGAAAAGGCGAGACTGCCCAGGAACATACTACTGATTCCGCGAGGCCTGACCTTCACGCAACCGCGGAATCAATGACACGAAATTACAGGGCTTGTGGCGCAGATCCAACTGTTTCACCAGAATGCCGTCCCAGGCCGTCCGACAGGCACCGCTGGAACCCGGCAGCACGAACAGCAGCGTGGCGTTGGCAACGCCGGCAACGGCCCGTGACTGGATCGCGGAACTGCCGATCTCGTCAAAGGACAGCTGCCGGAACAGTTCGCCAAACCCGTCGACCCGCATGTCCATGAGCGGCACCAGCGCCTCGGGCGTGGTATCGCGGCCGGTAATACCGGTACCGCCCGTGCTGATCACCACCTTGACGCCTTCATCGGCAATCCAGCGCGAGACCACTTCACGAATACGATAGATGTCGTCAGGCACGATCGCGCGGTCGGTCAGGTGGTGCCCGGCCTGCCGCAGGCGCTCCACCAGCAGATCGCCGGACTTGTCGTCAGCGGCCGTGCGGCTGTCGGAAACGGTGAGGACCGCGATCGGCAGTGCCAGAAACCCGCTTTCGTCCACGTCGACTGCACTCATGAGCGGGTACCCTCGTCGGATTGCGCCGCCGTCTCCAGCGGCACGCCGTCCTGGAAGCCTTCGCTGCCGTCATCATAGAAATCATGCTTCCAGACCGGCAGGCGCAACTTCAGGGTATCGATGGCATAGCGCGCACCATCAAAGGCATCGCCGCGATGCGGCGCGCGCACCACGACCAGCACGCTGGCCTCACCGATAGCCAGATCCCCGGTGCGGTGGACGATCCGGCATTCGCTGACCGGAAATTTCTCCAGCGTTTCCTGTTCCAGTTCGGTCAGCACCTTCTCGGCCATCGGTCCGTAGGCGGAATAGCGCATGCCGGTGACGCCCTTGCCGCCGTGATGGTTGCGCACGATACCGCCGAACACCACCAGGGCACCGCAGGCATCGTTCTCGGTTTCGCGCAGCAACTGGTCCATATCCAGCGGCTGATCGGTCATTCTGCTCATGACTACCTCGACGGTTCAGCCACCACTGACCGGTGGCAACAGCACCAGCGGGCGGCTCGTATCAATCCTCTGATCCTGCCGGATCAGACTGTCACCCTGCGCACAGGCAACGCGCTGCAGGTAAGGCGCCAGCGCCGGATAATCACGACCCAGCACGGCCAGCACCGCGGCCGCAGTCGGTTCGTCCGGCAACGTGTCCAGCTGCAGGCGCCGATCACCGGCGGCTTGCTGCAGAACACCGAAAAGTTCGACCTCCAGCATCAGTCACTCCGTACTCGTGGGGTTCGCCCGTGGCATCACCCGGGCTCTGCCTCGAAGTATGCCACAGCGGGTGCTTCCGGAGCCGACGGACAAGCCGTCGTGTTACGATACACAGCTGTTTGCAGCAAATCGCAAGGCATCGTCATGCAACTGGATGAAGTGGTCGAAAGTTTCGAATTTCTCGACAACTGGGAAGACCGATATCGCCTGCTGATCGATCTGGGACGAGAGCTTCCGGAGTTTCCGGACGAGGCCAGAACCGAGGATTTCCGGGTCGAGGGCTGTGTCAGCAATGTCTGGCTGGTGCATGACGTCGAGAGCGGATCGCCGCCGCGGCTGACCTTTCGGGCCGACAGCGACGCCTTCATCGTCAAGGGTCTGATCGCCCTGATCCTGATGGCCTATTCCGGACGGACGCCGGCCGAAATCCGGGAGACGGACATCGAGGGCCTGTTCCGGAAACTGGGCCTCGAGCAGCAGCTCACCCCCAACCGGCGAAACGGATTTTTCTCGATGGTGGAACGCATTCGTCAGATCGCGGAGCAGGCTCAGGCGGCTTAAGGAAGCGCTGACATATTCCCGCGTCTGCGCCCGAGACCGGCTTTGGTCATCTGGCAAGGCGCGGTGCCGGTTCGGTAGTGATTCTACCGGGCCGGCAGTGGACCAGCCGGGCCGGTGGCACAACGCCGCCCGAGGGCAAATTCGGCCGGGGCTGTAACAGAGTGCTGCGACCCGGTCAGCGCATCGTTACGTCCCGACTCGCGGAATCAGGCGCCCTCGATCACCGGGATGCCACCGATCCGGGCGCGCCACTCGCGTGGCCCGGTTTCATGCACCGACTCACCGTTCGCATCCACGGCCACCGTGACCGGCATATCCTCGACCACAAACTCGTGGATCGCCTCCATGCCCAGATCCTCGAACGCCACCACCCGTGACCGGCGAATCGCCTTGGACACCAGATAGGCGGCCCCGCCCACGGCCATCAGATAGACCGCGCGGTGCTTGCGAATCGCTTCGATGGCGGTCGGACCCCGTTCCGCCTTGCCGATCATCCCCAGCAGACCGGTCTTCTCCAGCATCATGTCGGTGAACTTGTCCATTCGCGTGGCCGTAGTGGGTCCAGCGGGCCCGACCACCTCGTCGCGCACCGGATCCACCGGCCCCACGTAGTAGATGAAGCGATTGCGCAGGTCGACTCCGTCGGGCAGCGACTCGCCGCGCGCGAACAGATCGGCGATGCGTTTATGGGCGGCGTCGCGCCCGGTCAGCATGCTGCCGGAAAGAAGCAGGGTCTCGCCGGGTTTCCAGCTGGCGACGTCTTCCGCCGTCACCGTGTCCAGGTTGACGCGACGCACGTTGTCACCGGTCTCGCGCGTGATCGCAGGCCAGTCATCCAGCGACGGCGGCGTCAATGCGGCCGGGCCGCTGCCATCGAGTACGAAATGCGCATGGCGGGTAGCGGCACAGTTGGGAATCATTGCCACCGGGAGATTGGCGGCATGGGTCGGGAAATCCCGGATCTTCACATCCAGAACCGTGGTCAGCCCGCCCAGACCCTGAGCGCCGATACCCAGCTGATTGACCTTGTCGAAGATCTCGAGTCGCAGTTCCTCCGCCCGATTCTGCGGGCCCCGCTCCTTCAACTCATGGATGTCGATCGACTCCATGCAGGCTTCTTTCGCCATCAGCATCGCTTTTTCGGCGGTGCCACCGATACCGATGCCGAGGATGCCCGGCGGGCACCAGCCGGCGCCCATGGTCGGCACTGTCTTCAGCACCCAGTCGACGACGCTGTCCGAGGGGTTGAGCATGGCGAACTTGGACTTGGCCTCGGAACCACCACCCTTGGCCGCGAGTTCCACCTCGACCGTGTCACCCGGCACGATCCGGGTATGAATCACCGCCGGAGTGTTGTCGCCGGTATTCCTGCGCGCGCCAGCCGGATCCGCCAGCACCGAGGCCCGCAGGATGTTGTCGGCATGCCCGTAGGCGCGCCGGACACCCTCGTTGACCATGTCCTCGACACCCATGTCCGCCTCCCAGCGCACATCCATGCCGATGCGCAGCAGCACCGTGACGATACCGGTGTCCTGACAGATCGGACGCCGCCCTTCGGCGCACATCCGCGAGTTGATCAGGATCTGCGCCATCGCGTCCCGCGCCGCCGGCGACTCCTCGCGCTCCCAGGCCGCCGTCACCGCCTGCACGAAATCCTTCGGGTGGTAGTAGGAGATGTACTGCAGGGCGTCGGCCACGCTCTGGATGAAATCGGACTGACGGATAACGGTCATGACGCACCTCGGCTGTTCGTAACAGGCGGAGTCTACCCGCGATGGTGCAACGCGGCAAAAACCGCGAAAGCCCCCGGATCGTCGCATGAACGCCGAATCTGGCATACTTTGCGGCCTTCTTTTTTCACCGTGAGACGAGGCTTCATGTCGCGCAAGATTCTGGTCACCAGCGCCCTGCCCTACGCCAACGGCCCGATTCATCTGGGCCACCTGGTGGAATACATCCAGACCGATATCTGGGTCCGCTTTCAGCGGCTGCGCGGGAACCGTTGCATCTATGTCTGCGCCGATGACGCCCATGGCACGCCGATCATGCTCAAGGCGCGCGAACTCGGCGTCACGCCAGAAGAACTGATCGCGCGCATCGGCGCCGAGCATCAGGAGGATTTCGCCGACTTCCTGATCGAGTTCGACAATTACTATTCGACCCACTCCGAAGAGAACCGGACCTTCGCCGAACTGATCTATACCCGGCTGCGCGATGCCGGCCACATCACCAGCCGGGTCATCAAGCAGGCCTATGATCCCGTCGAAAACATGTTCCTGCCGGACCGCTACATCAAGGGCGAATGCCCGCGCTGCGGTGCTGCCGATCAGTACGGCGATTCCTGCGAATCCTGCGGTGCCACCTACACCCCGGCGGAATTGAAAAACGCGATCTCGGTGGTCTCCGGCGCGTCACCGATCGAAAAGGAATCGGAACACTATTTTTTCCGCCTGCAGGACTTCAGCGACATGCTGCAGGCCTGGGCCGCTGACGGCCACGTTCAGGACGAAGTGGCGAACAAGCTCAAGGAGTGGTTCGATGGCGGCCTGCGCGAATGGGACATCTCGCGTGACGCCCCCTACTTCGGATTCCGGATCCCGGACACCGACGACAAGTATTTCTACGTCTGGCTGGACGCGCCGATCGGCTACATGGCCAGTTTCAGCAACTGGTGCCAGCGCAACGGCGAGGATTTCGACGCCTGGTGGCGACCGGACTCGGACACCGAGCTGTACCATTTCATCGGCAAGGACATCGTCTACTTCCATGCCCTGTTCTGGCCGGCCATGCTCGAGGGAGCCGGCTTCCGCAAACCGACACGGATCTGCGCCCACGGCTTTCTCACCGTCAACGGGCAGAAGATGTCCAAGTCCCGCGGCACCTTCATCATGGGGCGCACCTACCTCAATCATCTGAACCCGGAGTATCTGCGCTACTACCTGGCAGCGAAGATGGGCAGCAACGTGCATGACCTGGACCTGAGCCTGGACGACTTCATCCAGCGCGTGAATTCGGATCTGGTCGGCAAGCTGGTGAATATCGCCAGCCGCAGTGCCAGCTTCATCAACAAGCGCTTCGATGGCCGCCTGGCCGATCGCCTGGAGGCACCGGAGCTGTTCCGCGCCGCGACCGCCCGCGGTGATCGTATCGCCGAGGCCTTCGAGGGCCGGGAGTTCTCCCGCGCCGTCCGCGAAATCATGGCCCTGGCCGACGACGCCAATCAGTATTTCGACGAACGCAAGCCCTGGGTTCTGGCCAAGAATCCCGACACGCTGCCGCAGGCACAACTGGTCTGCACCCAGACGCTGAATCTGTTCCGGCTGCTGATGACCTATCTCAAGCCGGTGGTGCCGCGCATCGCCGAAGACGCGGAGACCTTTCTCCGGATTCCGCCGCAGAGCTGGGCCGATGCGGGCCAGCCGCTGCTCGATCACACCATCGGCGATTTCAAGCCCCTGGCGACCCGGGTGGAACGGGAGGCGGTCGACGCCATGCTGGAGGAATCACGCGACACCCTGGCGTCGAAGGAGACCTCGGCACCGGCAACCGGCCCCCTGGTCGACAACCCCATCGCCGAGCAGATCGAGATCGGGGATTTTGCCAGGGTTGACCTGCGCGTCGCCCGTATCGAGAAGGCCGCGCTGGTGGACGGCGCCGACAAGCTGCTGCAACTGACCCTGGACCTCGGTGGCGAACAACGGACGGTCTTCGCCGGCATTCGCTCGGCGTACGATCCGGCCGATCTGGAAGGCAAGCTGACCGTCATGGTCGCCAATCTGAAGCCGCGCAAGATGCGCTTCGGCCTGTCCGAAGGAATGGTTCTGGCCGCAGGGCCGGGCGGAAAGGACCTGTTCATCCTGGAACCCCATGAGGGGGCAGCGCCGGGGATGAAGGTTAAATAAAAGCGCCCGGCGCCCGGCTTGAGGGGTGCGAGGCAGGACTCTGATTGACCGTGCCGATGTTGCGAATGCCCTGGCGATAGAGTGAGTTTCCAGTAATGCAGATGGCTGCGGCCAATATGTGGGCGGAGACACTGGCGGGCCTTGCGCCTCATCGCTGGCAGCCGCCATCTGCCCGTCCGAAAACCAAAAACCGAAAACCGAAAACCCGCGCCGAAGGCGCGCTCCCATGTCCGACATCGCGTTAATCCTTCTGGGTACGGCGCTGGTCAACAACTTCGTGCTGGTGAAGTTTCTTGGTCTGTGTCCGTTCATGGGGGTGTCGCGGAAGCTCGAGACCGCGGTGGGCATGGGCCTGGCGACGACCTTCGTGCTGACGCTGTCGGCGGTGCTCAGTTACCTGGTCAATACCTGGCTGCTGGCGCCGCTGGGGCTGGAGTACCTGCGGACTATCGCCTTCATTCTGGTGATCGCCGCCGTGGTGCAGTTCACCGAACTGGTCATCCATCGCAGCAGCCCGCTGCTGCATCAGGTGCTGGGTCTGTTTCTGCCGCTGATCACGACCAATTGCGCCGTGCTCGGCGTGGCCCTGCTCAATGTGCAGGAGGGCCACGGGCTGCTGCACTCGGCGTTTTACGGCTTCGGTGCGGCGCTGGGCTTTACCCTGGTCCTCGTGCTGTTCGCCAGTCTGCGCGAACGCCTGGCGGTGGCCGATGTGCCGCAACCGTTCCAGGGTGCCGCCATAGCGCTGATCACCGCCGGTCTGATGTCACTGGCCTTCATGGGCTTCACCGGCCTGGCGCGACTTTGACGACCGGGACACCGCCGGCAGGCGCGGCCGTCGCTGACAGCACCGCCGCCCTTTCGATACTGCAGTGAACATGGTGCACTACCGCAATGCTTGAAGCCTTGCTCGTCATGGGTCTGCTGGCCGCCGTGCTCGGCGGCATTCTCGGTTTCGCGGCGGTGAAACTGAAGCCCGACAGCGATCCCCTGGTGGAACAGATCAACGCACTGCTGCCCCAGACCCAGTGCGGTCAGTGCCAGTATCCCGGCTGCCGCCCCTATGCCGAGGCGGTCGCGCGCGGCGAGGCGCCGATCAATCGCTGTCCGCCGGGCGGTGAAGCCACGATCCGGGATCTCGCCGACCTGCTGGACCGCGAACCCGAGCCCCTGGATACCCGCCATGGCACCACGCCGGAGATGCCCGTCGTGGCGCTGATCGACGAGCCGTTATGCATCGGCTGCACGCTGTGTATCCAGGCCTGCCCGGTGGACGCCATTCTCGGCGCCCGCGGCCAGATGCACACGGTGCTGACGGAGGAATGTACCGGTTGCGAATTGTGTATCGAGCCCTGCCCGGTGGACTGCATCAGTCTGATCCGGCGCGATCGCTTCGCTGCGGCCTGAGGATCGACGACGTGGCGCAACACGGCTTCCCCGGCGGTCTGCAGCTGCCCGACTGGAAACACTGGAGCGATGACGCGCCGTTGCGCACGCTGCCCGTCCCCCCCGAACTGGTCATCCCGCTGGATCAGCCCAACGGTCGCAGTCGTTTGCTGCTCGAACCCGGCGACCCGGTTATGCGCGGCCAGATCATCGCTGAACCCGGTGAGGGCTGGGCCAGCCCGGTCTTCGCCACCAGCTCGGGCCGGCTCGCAGCCGTGGAATGGCGTCTGACGGCACACCCGGACGGTCAACGGGTCCGCTGCGCGATCCTTCACTGCGATGGCCATGACACGCCGCTCGATAGCCCAGCGGCAGCGCTGCCCCACCCGTTATCACTACATCCCGCCGAACTGCGTCGACGGATCCGCGACGCCGGCATCAGCGGTCTGGGCGGCGCCGCGTTCCCCACTGCGGAAAAGCTGGACGCCGCGGCGGATCAGGGCATCCACACACTGATCATCAACGCCATCGGCTGCGAACCCTGCATCACCTGTGATGACCGCCTGCTGCGCGAACGTGCGCCGGAGACTCTTGCGGGCGCCGCCGTGCTGGCGCGAGCCAGCGGCGCAACGCGAATCATTGTTGCCATCGAAGAGGATCGCAAAGCGGCGATCGCTGGCGTGCAGTCGGCGATGGCGACCGCGCACGACGTGGCAGTGACGCTACAGACCGTTCCGGTGCGCTATCCGTCCGGCGGTGAAAGACAGCTGATCCGCAACCTCACCGGCCGCGAGGTCCCCTCCGGTGCGCTGCCCATCGACATCGGCTTCCTGGTGCAGAATGCCGGCACCGCTGCCGCCGCCTGGCAGACACTGCGCGACGGCGGGCCGTTGCTGGAGCGGATCATGTCGGTTACCGGACCGAACCTGCCGCAGGCCGGTAATGTACGGGTCCGCTTCGGCACGCCGATGCTGTGGATTCTGGGGCACCTCGGCATTGCCTGGCAGGGAAAGCGCATGGTTCAGGGCGGTCCGATGATGGGCAGTCTGATTCAGGATCCGCGCTGTCCGGTCACCGCGGCCAGCAATTGTCTGCTGCTGGCCGACGACGCCCTGCTCGGCAACAGCGCCGTCGAACGACCCTGCATTCGCTGCGGTGAATGCGCCCGCGTCTGCCCGGTCCGTCTGCTACCCCAGCAGTTGCACTGGTTTGCGCGCGACGATGACCGCGACTCGCTGCGCCAGCACGGACTGATGGATTGCATCGAGTGCGGCGCATGCGCCGTGGTCTGTCCCAGCCATATCCCGCTGGTTCAACAATACCGGGAAGCCAAGGCAGGCCTGATTGCAGCCGACATCGAGCAGGATCGCGCACGACGGGCGCGCGCACGTTTCGAGGCGCGAGAGGCGCGCCTGCAACAACGGGCCGAGGAGCAACAGCAGCGCCGTGCAGAAAAACGTGAAGCGCTGAAAGCAGCACAACAGGACGACGCCGATTCGCACAAGGACCCGCGCAAGGCGGCGATCGAAGCTGCCCTGGCCCGCACCCGGCATAAACGCAGCAAGGACGCCGGGAGCACCGACCGTTGAGCTTCCGGCCTGCGCCACATCTGCGCCCCCGCAACGACGTCCCGAACCTGATGCGTCGCGTGCTGCTGGCACTGGTGCCGGGAACGGCGATCATGGTCTGGCTGTTCGGCGGCGGGGTACTGCTGAACATCCTGCTCTGTTCGGCGACAGCGCTGGCCACGGAAGCGGCCATGCAGCGTCTGCGCGGCCGGCCGGTGGCGCCGGCCCTGAACGACCACAGTGCGCTGCTCGCCGGGGTCCTGCTCGCGCTGTGCCTGCCGCCGCTGCTGCCGTGGTGGATGCCGGTCCTGGGCACCGCATTCGCGCTGGCGCTGGGCAAGCACGTCTACGGCGGCCTCGGTTTCAATCCGTTCAATCCGGCCATGCTCGGCTACGCCTTCCTGCTGATTTCCTTTCCCGCCCAGATGGTGCTGTGGCCGGCCCCGGAGCTCGCAACCCCTGGCCTGTTGCAGGCCATTGCCTTCAGCGGCGGCGCCCTCGAAATCGACATGATCAGCGGTGCAACCCCGCTGGACCGTTTGAAGACCGGTCTCGGCCAGGGCGAGACCATCATCGGGTTGCAAGCCGAGCGCGCCCTGTTTTCACTGCATCCCGATCTGCGCTGGCCGCTGATCAACGGACTGTTCCTGCTCGGCGGACTGTATCTGCTGCAGCGTGACTATATCCGCTGGCAGATTCCCCTCGGTGTGCTGCTCGGTCTCGCCACGCCGGCACTGTTGTTCTGGCTGATCGACCCGCAGCGCTTCGCCGATCCCCTGTTCCACCTGTTCGCCGGCGGCGCCATGCTCGGCGCGTTTTTCATTGCAACGGACCCGGTATCGGCGGCAACCACAACGCGCGGCAGGCTTTACTACGGGCTCGGGATCGGGATACTCGTGTGGGTCATCCGCACCTGGGGCGGTTATCCCGACGGTGTGGCGTTCGCCGTGCTGCTGATGAATCTGGCGGCACCATTGCTGGACCGTCTCTGCCGCCCACGCATTCAGGGTCACTCATGAACCGCCCGGAGGCAGTGGCTTTGCCATGACCAGCCACCAAGCTGCAATTCGTCAGATGCTGATCGCCGGCGGGCTGCTGCTGGCCTTTACCCTGCTCGGCGTGGGTCTGGTGGCAGTGACCTACGATTCCACGCGAGAACAGGTCGAAGAGAACCGCCGGGCCCACGTGCTGCGCCAGCTCGGTGCGGTCGTGCCGCCCGGAACCTACAACAACGAGCCGGTCGATGATGTCATGCAGGCCAGCGATCCGGCGCTGCTCGGCACCAACAGGCTGTTACCCGTTTACAGACTGCGCAAGGACGGCGAAGCGGTGGCCACCGTGATCACGGCCGTCGCACCGGACGGATACTCGGGCGACATCGTGCTGCTGATCGGGATCGACACCGATGGTGTCATCAGTGGGGTACGGGTCGTGTCCCACAGCGAGACGCCGGGGCTCGGCGACGCCATCGAGCGCAGCCGCAGCAACTGGATCACGCAGTTCGAGGGCCTGGCGCTCAAGCCGCTCGTGGACGAGGACAACGACATCGGCGAAGAACAGGCGCCGGACTGGCGCCTGCGGCGCGACGGCGGCGACTTCGATCAGATCAGTGGCGCCACGGTAACCGCCCGGGCCGTGGTCATTGCAATCCACAATGCACTGCAGTTTCACCAGCAGTATCACGAGCTGCTGTTCGCCGACGCCGCGACTCTGGATGACGCCAGGGCGCAGCAGGAGGCGGAACGGGCTGAACTGCAGGAAAGTCTGCCGGACTTGACCGAGGAACCCGTGATCGAGCCGGATGCCGCGCCCGAGCCGGCTGAAGAACCTGACACCGAGGAGGCCGAAGGGATCGATGACGACGATGCATCGTGAGCGCATCCGGGAAGGGCTTTGGAGCAATAATCCGGCGCTGGTTCAGCTGCTCGGGCTCTGTCCCCTGCTGGCGGTGACCGCAACGCTGATCAACGGGCTGACGCTGGGTCTGGCAACACTGCTGGTGTTGCTGGGGGCGAACACCGCGGTTTCCCTGGTACGCCATCAGGTCCGGCCGGAAATCCGCATCGCCGTATTCATCCTGATCATCGCGTCGCTGGTGACGGCAGTGGAACTGGTCATGAGCGCCTTTTTCCATGAGCTCTATCGGGTGCTCGGCATCTTCGTCCCGTTGATTGTCACCAACTGCGCGATTCTCGGCCGCGCCGAGGCGTTTGCATCACGCAACCCGCCGGGACTGGCGGCACTGGACGGACTGATGATGGGGCTCGGCTTCTGCGCGGTGCTGGTAACCCTGGGTGGACTGCGCGAAGTGCTAGGCCATGGCACGCTGTTCCGCGGCGCAGATCTCCTGTTCGGCCCCTGGGCCGTTGCTCTGGAAATCCGGCTGATGCCCTTCGACGAGGGCCTGTTGCTGGCACTGCTGCCGCCCGGCGCGTTCATCGGTCTCGGTCTGCTTCTGGCATTGAAGAACTGGTGCGATCAGCGTCGGCGACCGCAGCCGGTGGCGGCCGCGAAACCGCTGGCGGGTGAAACCGGATGAATCGGGAAAAACGCCGGCAGATCTTCAGCCTTTTGCGTGAAACGAATCCGGAGCCGCGCACCGAGCTTCGCCATGACACGCCGTTCGAGTTGCTGATCGCGGTGGTGCTGTCGGCCCAGGCCACGGACCGCGGGGTGAACAAGGCCACCGCACGATTGTTTCCGGTGGCGAATACCCCGCAGGCCATTCTCGACCTCGGCGAGGAGGGGCTGAAAGAGCACATCCAGACCATCGGCCTGTTCAACAGCAAGGCGAAGAACATCATCGGACTCTGCCGCATGCTGCTGGAGCAGCACGGTGGCGAGGTACCGCAAACGCGGGAACAGCTGGAAGCGCTTCCCGGCGTCGGCAGAAAAACCGCCAACGTGGTCCTGAACACGGCCTTCGGCCAACCGACCATGGCGGTCGATACGCACATCTTCCGGGTCGCCAACCGCACCGGCCTCGCCCCAGGCAAGACCGTCCGTCAGGTCGAGGATCGGCTGGTGAGACTGACGCCCAGGGAATTCCTCCAGGACGCCCACCACTGGCTGATCCTCCACGGACGGTACGTCTGCACCGCCAGAAAACCGAGATGCGGGGCGTGTCTGATTTACGACCTCTGCGAATTTCGGGAGAAGGCGGAATAAATGACAGGTGCGAGGAACGAGGTTCGAGGAGCGAGGAAAGGAACTTCCTCGGCGCGAGCAGTAACACCTCGTACCTCGTACCTCGTACCTTGAACCTTGAACCTTGACCCCCGGACGCCGACCCTATGTTTTCCTCCGACCGTGACACCATGCGCAAGCAGTACGTCGAAGCCTGGCGGAAGTTCCGCGCCGGAGAGGTAATGACGCCGCTCGAGGACATGATTGCCCGGGTGATCGTCGACCATCCTGAATACCATGCCCTGCTGGAATCCGGTGAAAAGGGCATGCAGCGCGAGTATCTGCCGGAGGATGGCGAGACCAATCCGTTCCTGCATATGGGGATGCACCTGGCGATCCGCGAGCAGGTCGGTACCGACCGGCCGCCCGGGATTCGTGCAGTCCATCGGCAACTGAGTGAGCGTCATGGCGGGACGGTGGCAGCCGAGCATCGCATGATCGACTGCCTGGCCGAGGTCCTGTGGCGCGCACAGCGTGATCAGACGGCGCCTGACGAGCAGGCCTATCTGCGTGATCTGGAGGCTCTCCTCCGGCGATAAGCGACCATCCAATCCCAGGTTCGGCCCGCGGCTCCAGGCGATGAAATGAGGGCGGGTTTGTCGACGGCGGACAGCGTCGTTATCATGAGCGGTTCACACATTATCCGGGGGATTACACCCATGCAGATTCAGAACGACACGGTCGTCGCCATCGACTACACCCTGAAAGACGACGAAGGCGCCGTCCTGGACACCTCCGAGGGCAAGCAGCCCCTGACCTACCTGCATGGCGCGGGCAACATCATCCCCGGCCTGGAGAAGGCATTGGAAGGCAAGGGCTCCGGTGAAGAGGTCAGTGTGCGCATCGAGCCGGCGGATGCCTATGGCGAGCGCCGGGACGAACTCAAGCAGGCCGTCCCGCGGAACCTGTTCGAGGGCGTGGAAAACCTGGAGGCCGGCATGCAGTTTCAGGCCCAGGGTGACGGAGGCACGCAGATCGTGACCGTGGTCGAAGTTCAGGGTGACGAAGTGACCGTGGACGCCAACCACCCGATGGCCGGCGTGCCACTGAACTTCGACGTCAAGGTGGTCGAAGTACGGGAAGCCACCGGTGAGGAAAAGGAACACGGACACGCTCACTGACGCGTGCCCGGCCGGCAAGGCGGCCCCAGCACGCCGCCTTGCCGTTGACTGCTGCGCCCTGCGCCGCCCCGGTTCCTGTTTTTACCGCTCCCTGCTCAGACGATGAAGGTCTTTGACACCTTCTTGAACTGATCGGTACCTGCGCGGTTCAGCCATTCGAAGGCCACCATTTCACGCGACACCACCTGAGCGCCGGCATCGCGCATGCGCGCCAGCCCGAGTTCGGTGTCCCGCGGCTTGCGGCTCGCCACCGCCTCGTCGACGACGAACACCTGGTAGCCATCCTCCAGCAGCTGGAAAGCGCTCTGCAGCACGCATACATGGGTCTCGGTCCCCGCCAGGATCACCTGACGGCGACCCAGAGCCGCCAGTTCGCGGCGAATGGGGTCGGCATCCAGACAGGAGAAATGAACCTTCTCCAGCAGCTCGTCGTCCAGCACCTGCGAACGGACCCTGGCCACCGTCGGGCCCAGTCCGCGCGGGTACTGCTCGGTGAGTCGCACGGGCACATCCAGCTCGCGTGCCAGCCTGATCAGCCAGGCCACATGGTCGAGCACCGCCTCGCCGCCGTGAATCGCCGGAATCAGCTTCTCCTGCACGTCGATCACCAGCAGGCATGATGCGCTGCTCGTCATCCGCAGGCTGGTGCCGTTTCGTTTGCGCTCGGTCATGGTTTCTGCTTCTCCTCCGGTTCTGGCGGTCAACGTCGTTCAGGCGATGTCCCGGTCGCCGGGATCGGTCACCGGTGTTGTCGAGCCGTCACTCCAGTGCACCTGGAACAGGTCCAGTCGCCGGTCCTGATAATTACGCACCGAGCCCTGATAGCGCAGCTCGCGAAGCTTCTCCATGTCCAGATCCACGATCAGGGTCATCTCGGTATTCGGTGTCGCCTCCGAAACCACCGCGTCGTGCGGAAAGGCAAAATCGGAGGGCGAGAAAACGGCTGACTGGGAGTACTGGATATCGACGTTTTCGATCTTGGGCAGATTACCGACACTGCCGGTGATCGCCACGTAGCACTCGTTCTCGATCGCCCGCGCCTGGGCGCAGCGACGTACGCGCTGATAGCCGTTCTTGGTGTCGGTCCAGTAAGGCACGAACAGGATCTTCATGCCCTGCTCCATCAGCACCCGCGAGAGCTCGGGGAACTGCACGTCGTAGCAGATCAGAATGCCTATTTTGCCGACGTCGGTATCAAACACCTGCAGCGCATCCCCACCGCGCAAACCCCAGTAGCTGCGTTCGTCGGGCGTGATGTGCAGCTTGTGCTGGCTTTCCGTGGTGCCGTCACGACGACACAGGAACGAGACGTTGAACAGTTCCTGGCCGTTGTAGACCGGCATGCTGCCGGCGATGATGTTGATGTTGTAACTGACCGCCAGGGCCTGAATCGCGTCCCGGATCTCGTCGGTGTACTGAGACAGGCCACGTATCGCGTCGGCCGGGTTTTCCTGATTGAAATTGCCCATCAGCGGCGCATTGAAGAACTCCGGAAACACCGCGAAGTCGGCGTTGTAGCCCGCCAGTGCGTCGACGAAGAACTCGACCTGCTGCATCAGCTCGTCGACCGTCTCGGTGCGACGCATCTGCCACTGTACCGTGCCCACCCGGACCGACGCCTTGTCGCCACCGAACAGGGGCTGGTGCTTTTCCTCGTAGAAGATGTTGTTCCATTGCACCAGCGTCGCATAGGCCTGGGACTCCCGGTCCTCCGGCAGATAGCCGGTAATCACACGACGCACATGAAAGTCGTTGGCCAGCTGGAAGCTGAGGATCGGATCATAGATTTCCTGTCGCTTGACCAGCTCGATGTACTGATCCGGGGTCATTTCCGCGGCATGCTCGCGGTAGCCAGGGATCCGTCCGCCGGCGACAATGGAACGGCAGTTCAGCTTGCGGCACAGCTCCTTGCGCGCGTCATAGAGCCGCCGACCCAGGCGCATACCCGAATACCGCGGATGCACGAAAACGTCGACGCCGTAGAGCACGTCACCGTTGGGGTCATGCGTGGTGAAAAAGCCGTCCCCGGTGATCTTGTCGTAGGTGTGCTTGTCGCCGAACCGCTGGTAGTCGACGATGATGGTCAGCGCCGCAGCCACCACCTTGCCGTTGTCCTCGATGCAGATCTGGCCATCAGGAAAGCGATTCAGCTGGGCCGCGAACTGTTGCCGGGTCCAGGCCCCCATCGTGGGGTAAACCGCCTCCATGATCTCCTCGATATCCGCGTAGTCCTCGTTCTGGAGGGTTCGCAGTCGCAGGTGATGCTCATCATTATCATCCTGCAAGTCGCGCTGATCCTGATCGTCCGTCATGGTGCGTCAACCCGGGCCGTGAAACATGAAAAAAGCCAACCATATGGCTGGACGCCAGCTGACATAGGGGGCCTGCCGCACCAGACACAGAGGCACATCGCCTCCGTCTGCACGGCGCCCCCCTTTAAGGAAACGCTGATCTATTGCCACGCCTGCGTTGGAGTCCGCATTTTTTCCGAGGCAAGGCGCGCTGCGCGGCGCCGCAGTCATTCTGCGGTCAAGCAGCGCAACACGGCATTCGGGAAAAATGCGGCCCAACCCGAAGGGCCCGGCCGGTTTTGGCCCCTGTCGGTGTTGCGCCACCGGCCCGGTAGCTCGGGCTACCGAACCGGCACCGCGTCTTGCCAGATGACCAAAACCGGTCTCGGGCGCAGACGCGGGAATAGATCAGTGTTTCCTTAAGAAAACACCAGTCTACTGTCCTTCAGAGACTGTCCGCGGAAACAATGCGTCATCCCCCGCGACTGCGCGTGCGATCCGTTCAGAGTTTCGCCAGGGCCGCATCATAGTCCGGTTCATCAGCGATTTCCGGCACCTGCTGCGCGTGGACCACCTGACCGCTGGCGTCGATCACGAGCACCGCGCGGGACAACAGGCCTACCAACGGGCCATCGGCGAAGGCGACACCGTAGTCGTTGCCGAATTCCGGGTTGCGGAAGCAGGACGCGGAGGTCACGTTATCCAGGCCTTCGGTACCGCAGAAACGCTGCTGGGCGAAGGGGAGGTCGGCCGACACGCAGAGCACGACAGTATTCGGCTTTTCACTGGCGTGTGCGTTGAATGTGCGCACCGAGGTGGCGCAGGTCGGCGTATCGACACTGGGGAAGATGTTCAGAATCACGTTCTTGCCGGACAATTCATCCAGCGTGACCTCCGACAGATCTGTCCGGACCAGAGTGAAACCGGGCGCCGGCTGACCCACGGCAGGAAGTTCGCCCACGGTGTGCACCGGATTGCCTTTCAATGTGATCTGCGCCATCAAACATTCTCCTCGTCACGGTTATCGAAATCAGGTCGTCATCGTCTCCGCCCGGCGGCAGCCTTGCAAGTACCGATCACGCCGTGCCGCGCTCGTGTGACACCAAAGAATCCTTGTCAGCTCCTGAACCCGAGATATAGATCCATGACGTTGGTGCCGGTGGGCCCGGTGCGGATGAGGTCGCCACTGGCGGCAAGGAAGGAACCGCTGTCGGCGGCCTCGAGGCTTGCCAGCGGATCCAGACCGGCCGCCCGACCTCGCGCGCAGGTGTCGCCATCGACCACGGCACCCGCATCCTCACCAGGTCCGTCGGTCCCGTCGGTGCCCGCGGCCAGCAGCGCGATATCGGTGCCGCCTTCAAGCTCCAGGGCCGCCTGCAGCGCCAGCGCCTGGGCACGCCCTCCACGGCCCGGATCCGGCGGCAGTCTGACCGTCGTCTCGCCACCGAACACATGCAGCCCCGCTTCGCCTTGCGCGAGGCGCCGGACGATATCGCGTCCGGCTGTCGCCGTGTTGCCCTCGATCAGTTCACGGTGATGCCAGACCTGTAACCCTTCGCGACGCGCAAGCCGCACCACCGCCTCCCTCGCCAGACGATTACTGGCAACGATCTGCCAGTCGGTGGCCAGGTGCCGAAGATCCGCCTCTCGCGGTTGCGGCGGTGCCGCAGCGGCCATGGCGCCGACCTCGGCCGGCAGATCATCCGGCAACGGCTGCTCATCGGCCGACGGAAACAGCAATCCCGAACCGATCACGGACGGGTCGTCGCCGGGCACATCGGATATCAGGTAAACATGCAGGGACCGGTCGCCGAGCCGTGACCTGAGGCGTCCGCCCTTGATGCAGGACACCGAGCGGCGCACCGCATTGACGCGGTCGATGGGCAGATCGCGGGACAGCAGCCAGCGGTTCATCCCGGTGAGGGATTCGACGCCGAAACCGTCCGGTAACTCCTCCACCAGACTGGACGCGCCGCCGGACAACATGACCAGCAACGGGAGCCCGGCGGGCAGTTCATCAAGGAATCGGGTCAGAGCGACACCCGCATCCAGTGAACGTTGATCCGGCAACGGGTGTGCCGATTCGATACTGTGCAGGCGCGGATCGGTCCGCACGCGGGTCGAGAGATGCCCCTGTTTGGTAATCAGGAGTCCGATCTGCACCGCATCGCCGAGGACATCCAGCGCACCCCGGCACATGCTGTCCGCCGCCTTGCCGATCGCCAGCACGGCGACCGGCGCATCGGGCGCGATTCCACCACGGCGGCGCAGTGCCCGGGCCATGGCCACATCACCGGACACCGACGAGACCGCGTGCGCGAAAAACCGCTGCAGGAGTTCTCTCGCGAACGCTGCGCGCATCAGTCAGGCGGGTCGCAGCGCCCGGCCGAGATCGGCCTGCAGATCGGCGAGATCCTCGATCCCGACCGACAGACGGATGAGGTTCTCGCCGACACCACAATCCTCCCGCTCCTGGGCACTGATGCGGCCATGGGTGGTGCTGGCCGGATGCGTGATCGTGGTCTTCAGATCGCCGAGATTGGCCGTGATCGAGATCAGGCGCACGCCGTCGATCACGCGCCAGGCCTGCTCGCGTCCGCCGTCCACCTCGAACGAGACGATACCGCCATAGGCGCTCTGCTGGCGCGTCGCGAGTTCGTGCTGCGGATGACTGGCAAGCCCGGGATAGTTGACCCGGGTCACGCCGGGCTGATGCTGCAACCAGTCGGCCAGCGCCAGGGCATTGTCGGAATGCGCGCGCATCCGCAACTGCAACGTCTCCAGCCCCTTGAGAAAGACCCAGGCATTGAACGCGCTCATGGTCGGTCCGGCGGTGCGCAGAAAGGCCTGCACCTCTTCGCCGACCCGCTGCTGATCGCCGACCACGGCACCGCCAACGCAACGCCCCTGTCCGTCCAGATACTTGGTCGCTGAATGAATGATGATGTCGGCGCCCTGACTGAGCGGTTTCTGCAGCGCGGGCGTGCAGAAGCAGTTGTCTACCACCAGCAGACAATCATGTTTGCGGGCCAGCTCCGAGAGCCTTGCCACATCCGCCACCTCGGTCAGCGGATTGGAAGGAGTTTCCAGATACAGCATGCGGGTGCGCGGACCAATAGCCCGCTCCCAGGCTGCATAGTCGGTTAGCGGCACGAAACTGGTCTCGAGGCCGAAGCGAGACAGAATCTTGTTGAACAGATTCACCGTGGTGCCGAACACACCACTGGAACTGACGATGTGATCCCCGCTGCGAAGCAGGCTCATGCAGGTCGCGAGGATGGCCGACATGCCCGAGGCCGTGGCAACGCAGCTTTCCCCGCCCTCCATCGCCGCCAGCCGATCCTGGAATATGCGCACGGTGGGGTTGCTGAAACGCGAATAGATGTTGCCGATTTCTTCGCCGGAGAAGCGTGCAGCGGCCTGGGCCGCGCTGTCGAAGGTAAAACTCGACGAGAGGAAGATCGGCTCGGACTGCTCCTGCTCGTTGGTGCGCACATGTCCGGCGCGCACTGCGAGGGTGCTCAGTCCGTAATCCTTGTCGTCAGCACTCGTCATCTGTCGGTCCTTTCCCGGTAAACATCCGGCGGGCATGAAAAAACCCGCCCCTGGCCAAAGCAGGAAAGCGGGTTTGTCCGATCTCCGCTTTAGCTGAATTTCACGACCGGTGGATGACCGGTCGTGGCGCCCGCAAGCTGATATCAAATCGGCGCCGCTCGGCCCCTTCGGGACCAGAACTGGCCTTAGATGTTAGGAAGCCGGCCGGCCGGTGTCAATTCAGGCGCGGTCCATCTGTTCGACCAGATCATTCATCCCCAGCTTGTGGCGTCGTGACTTGGCATCGTCGGAACGCTGCTGCTGAAGGCTGTCGAGATACTGGCCATCAACGTCGCCGGTGATGTATTCACCGTTGAAACAGGACGCATCAAAGCGGCGGATCTCGGAGCTCTTGTGCCGAACCGCCTCTATCAGGTCGTCCAGGTCCTGATAGATCAGGCGATCGGCGCCGATCCTGCGGCACACTTCCTCATCACTGCGGCCATGGGCAATCAGTTCACTGGCCGCCGGCATGTCGATGCCGTAGACATTGGGGTAACGCACCGGCGGCGCCGCCGACGCGAAGTAAACCTTGCGTGCGCCCTCGTCCCGCGCCATCTGGATGATCTGCTCGCAGGTCGTGCCACGGACAATGGAATCATCCACCAGCAATACGTTCTTGCCCTTGAATTCGAGACCGATGGGGTTGAGTTTCTGACGCACGGATTTCCGGCGCTGGGTCTGGCCGGGCATGATGAAGGTCCGGCCGATATAACGATTCTTGATGAAACCTTCCCGGTATTTCACCCCGAGCGCATGAGCCAGTTCGAGCGCCGAGGTCCGGCTGGTGTCGGGCACCGGAATCACAACGTCGATATCGTTATCCGGCCACTCCCGCAGGATCTTCGCCGACAGCTTCTCGCCCATCCGCAGCCGGGCCTTGTAGACCGAGATCTCGTCGATGATGGAATCCGGCCGCGCCAGATAGACATACTCGAACAGGCACGGTGAAAACACCGGATTATCGGCACACTGGCGCGCCGAAAAGCTGCCGTCGGTGCCGAGGAAAACCGCCTCTCCCGGGGTCAGCTCGCGAATCAGCTGAAAGCCCAGGGTGTCGAGCGCCACACTCTCCGAGGCGACCAGGTATTCCATGGCGCCATCCGCACCCTCGCGTTCCCCCACACAGATCGGGCGGATGCCATGCGGATCGCGGAACGCGAGCACGCCGTAGCCGTTGATCATGGCTACCGCGGCATAACCGCCGCGACAGCGTCGATGCACCGCCGCCACCGCATCGAAGATGTCATCGGTGGTCACCGTCAGCTTGCCGCTCCGACCCAGTTCATGAGCGAACACGTTGAGCAGGATTTCGGAATCGGAATCGGTATTTATGTGGCGCAGATCCTCGAGAAACATTTCCCGTTTGAGCTGCTCGGCATTGGTCAGATTACCGTTGTGCGCAAGGCTGATGCCGTAGGGCGAGTTGACGTAGAACGGCTGAGCCTCGGCCGAGGTGGAGCACCCGGCCGTCGGATAGCGCACATGGCCGATACCGATATTGCCCTGCAGCTGTTCCATGTGCTCCTGCCGGAACACGTCCCGCACCAGACCGTTGTCCTTGCGCAGGAACAGCCGCCCCGCATCGAAGGTCATGATGCCTGCGGCATCCTGTCCGCGATGTTGCAGGACCGTGAGCCCGTCATACAGCGCCTGATTGACCGGGCTGCCCGCCACCATTCCGATTACACCGCACATGAATGCTGCCTACCTTTTTGCAAGAACCGTCCGATCACGACCGCCGCATCAGACTTCATCGTGCTCCGGCTCCGGATCGTCCGGGACCGTCGGCTCGACCTCGTCCACAGACTCGTCACCACGGACCCCGGCACAGAAGTCACTCCAGTAGTCCGCCGCCGCAGTGCCGTCCGCCTGTGCCTCGGCATCGCCGAGGGGTGCGCGGAATGTCCGGCCCTCAAGCCAGTCCTCGACGCCGACCCGGCAGACCCAGGGGGTCAGCTGCTCGACCAGCACCGACTCCTGCCACCACTGCTCCCGCGGTACCGCCGTCAGCGCAGCGGCCAGCATCAGTATGGCAATCACCAGCACGCCGCGGGCGAGGCCGAAGAACAAACCGATGAAGCGATCGGTGCCACTCAGACCGGTACGGCCGACCAGCTGGCTCGCGAAGTAATTGAGAATACCGCCGAGAATCAGCACGGCGACGAACAGCGCCGCAAAGGCCGCGCCAATGCGCAGACTCGGCGAGGCAATGACCCCTTCCATGGTGCCTGCAACCGGCTCGGCAAACTGCAGACCGATCCAGATCGCGGCAATCCAGACCACCAGCGACAGGGTTTCACGGACAAAGCCGCGAACCAGGCTGATCACGACTGACAGACCGATCACGGCGAGTATGGCGAGGTCGAGCCAGTTCATGGGCGATCCGGAAATGAGGGGCGGCGAAGGCTCCGAAGCCGGAATGGTAGCAAAGCGGTCACGGGCCGGAAAGAAAACCGACACACGCTGGAATCGATCTTGAGGAGACGCTGATTAATTCGCACGTTCGCGTTGGCATCGCATTTTTCCGAGGCCAGGCGCGCTGCGCAGCGCCGCAGTCACTCTGCGGTCAAGCAGCGCAACACAGCAGTCGGGGAGAATGCGATGCCAACCCCTTGGGGCTCGGCCGATTCTGGCCCCCGGCGGTGTTGCGTCGCCGGCCCGGTAGCGACGGCTAACGAATCGGCACCGCGCCTTGCCAGGCTGCCAGAATCGACTCGAGCGCGAACGCAGGTAAATCAGTGTCTCCTTAACGATGCCGCACCACGATGCTGTCAATACCCGCCTCGTCACTGACTCGCTGTTTCAGGGTATCCGCGTCCCCCCGGGTGGCAACCGGGCCGACACGGAGTCGGTAGATCTCACCATCGGCGTCGCTGGACTCGACCACAAAGGCCGGCAGGCCTTCGTCACGAAGGCGGTCCCGGAGCCCCATGGCATTGTCGCGACTGCGGAAGCTGCCGACCTGCACGGCGAATCCGTCATCCTCGGTCACCGTCGGCTCGGGTTCGGATTCCGGTTCCGGCTCGGGCTCGGGCTCGCGTTCCGGCTCAGGCTCCGGTTCCGGTTCGACCAGGGCCGCATCGTCCGACGGCGTCGAGTCGGTCGGCGCCTCATCCAGCATCTGATCGGGGTCATCGCCGGGCAGCACATCGGGCATCGCCGACGGCTCGTCGGGAGTCGCCTGTTCATCATCCGGTTCGCGCACCGGGATACGTTCGAGCATCGGGGTGTCATCGTCGCCATCCCGCTCAGCCGCATCTTCCGCGGTCGGTGCCGGCGGGATTTCCATCGGCAGATCGAGCGCCTGACGCTCCACCGGGCCGCGCAGCAGCATGGGCAGGAAAATCACCGCCAGCGCGACGATCACGATCGCGCCGACAAGACGTTGCTGATGCCGCTTCTCCAACCGTCCAACTCCTTACGCTAGCGTGACGCCGTATCCACGGCCGCGGGGATGACCTGGCGAGTCTCATGCCGTTTCAGCAGCATCTGCTCGACCGTGCGGAATGACCCGCAAACCACAAGTTGATCCGATGCCTGCAGCATGCCGTCGGCAGCCCCCACCAGAGCAGCCGCGTCGCCCTGCTGCAACACGCCGCCCACAGGCAGGTGCCCGGCCAGTTCGGCCGGCGTCCAGGCCTCCGGATCCTGCAGATCCAGCAACAACCACCCATCCACATAAGGCATCAGCGGCTCGAGCACCGCAATCGGATCCTTGCGTCGCATGAGACCGATGACAGCCAGCCGTCGGCCGGCCACCGGGTGCGTCGCCAGCCACTGCGAGAGAACCCGCGCGCTGTCCGCATTGTGGGCCACATCCAGCAGCCATTCCACTGGTCCGGACAGACGTTGCAGGCGTCCCGAAAGACGCGTCCCGGCAAGCCCCTCCCGGATCGCATGTTCTTCGATCCGCAGCGGCAGCTGACCCAGCGCGGCAACCACGCCGGCTGCATTGGCAATCTGGACCGCGCCGGGTATGCCCGGCGCCGGCAACGCCATCAGGCAGCGTGCATCATCCTGCCACTGCCAGCTTCCGGCATCGGTTTCCGACCAGTGGTAATCCTCGCCCGCACGCAGCAGCCGGCTGCCACGGGCTGTCGCCACCTCGGCAATGGAATCGGGCATGGTGGCATCGGCGAAGATCGCGGCCCGTTCGGCGCGGAAAATACCGGCCTTTTCGCGACCGATGGATTCCAGATCATGCCCGAGCCACTCGGCGTGATCCATGCCGATCGACGAGACCAGGGCGACATCCGCGTCCAGCAGGTTGACCGCATCGAGACGGCCCCCGAGCCCCACCTCAAGGATCTGCACATCCACCGCCGCCTCCCGACACAGATACAGGGCGGCCAACGTTCCGAATTCGAAATAGCTGAGTGTGCTCTGCCCCCGGGCACCGTCGATGGCATCGAAGGCGCGCACCAGATCACCGTCGCTGCATTCCGCACCGTCGATCCGGATTCGCTCGTTGTAGCGCAGAAGGTGCGGGGACGTGTAGGTACCGGTGCGGTAGCCTGCGGCCCGCAGAATGGATTCGGCATAGGCCACCGACGAGCCCTTGCCGTTGGTACCCGCGATGGTCAGGGTCAGGCAGTCCGGCCGGTCGAGTCCGAGGACCCGGGCTACGCGACTGACCCGCTCCAGGCCGGGGTCGATAGCCCGGGGGTGCAGGGTTTCCTGCCAGCGCAGCCACTCCTGCAGGTGCTGAAAACGCATCGATCTGCGGCCTCCGGGCCGAACGGGCCGGGTCACCCTATGGTGCGCTTACCGGTTCGGTCTCGTCGGTTTCGATCCGGCGCAGTTCCGGCGCCGGCTGACGGGTCAACATGGCCAGCATGCTTGCCAGAGTCGCCTTCATTTCACGCCGGTCGACAATCCGGTCAATGGCACCGTGCTCGAGCAGGAATTCGGAGCGCTGGAAGCCATCCGGCAGCGTTTCCCGCACGGTCTGCTCGATCACCCGCGGGCCGGCGAAGCCGATCAGGGCACGGGGCTCGGCGAGATTGATGTCACCGAGCATAGCGAGACTCGCCGAGACGCCGCCCATGGTCGGATCGGTCATCACCGAAACATAGGGAACACCGGCGTCACGCAGGCGACCGAGCGCGGCACTGGTCTTGGCCATCTGCATCAGTGAGACCAGCGCCTCCTGCATGCGGGCGCCGCCGCTGGCGGAAAAACAGATCAGGGGGATGCGTTCTTCCAGTGCGGTGTGCACGGCCAGCACGAAACGTTCACCGACCACGCTCCCCATGGATCCACCCATGAAGTCGAAGTCGAAGGCGCAGGTCACCACGTCCATGCCTTCGAGCCTGCCGCGCAGGACAACCAGCGCATCATCCTCGCCGGTGGCTTTCTGAGCTTGCAGCAGCCGGTCCTTGTACTTCTTGCTGTCCTTGAACCGGAGTATGTCCACCGGCTGGATCCCGGCGCCGATCTCCATGGCGGTATCAGCATCCAGTAGCGCGTTCAGTCGAATCCGCGCATTGATTCGCATGTGCTGGCCGCACTTGGGACAGACCTCAAGGTTTCGTTCCAGCTCCGGCCGATAGAGTACCGCGCTGCAACCCTTGCACTTGGTCCACAAGCCCTCCGGCACGCTCCGCGGCCGCTCTGTCGCATCCGTACGGATGCGTGACGGCATCAATTTCTGGAACCAGCTCATGGGCGTCCTCCCCTTCCGATCCGCTGCATCAGACCGCAGCGGTCACTTCGGCGTCCATCGCCGAACGCATGGACGCCAGCAGCCCGGTTACCTTGCTCAGGACCGCCGCATCATCGTCGGCATTCTCCTGGATCTGACGCACCAGTGCACTGCCAACCACGATGGCGTCCGCCGCCTGACTCATCTGCGCCGCCTTTTCCGCCGTACTGATGCCGAAGCCGACGCCCACCGGCAGGCCCGTCATCTGATTCAGACGGTCGACCCGCGCCGCAACGGCGCCGATATCCAGCGAATCGGAGCCGGTTACGCCCTTGAGCGACACGTAATAGATGAAGCCGCGGGCATGATCACAGATCACCTGCATGCGCGCCTCCGTCGTGGTCGGCGCAATCAGGAAGATCGGGTCGAGGCCTGCTCCGGCCAGGCATTCGCTGAGATCGCCCATCTCCTCCGGCGGCATATCAACGGTGAGTACTCCGTCGACTCCGGCTTCGGCCGCGGCCTCGGCGAACCGGGGATAGCCCATGACCTCGATCGGGTTCATGTACCCCATGAGCACGACCGGCGTCTCGCTGTCGGTCTCGCGGAATTCACGCACCATGTTGAGCACGTCACGAATGCTGGTGCCATGCGCCAGCGACCGTTCGCAGGCCAGCTGGATCACCGGACCGTCACCGATCGGATCGGAGAACGGCACGCCGAGCTCGACGATATCCGCGCCGGCCTCCACCAGGCCGTGCATCAGTCGCACGGTCAGGCCCGGGTTGGGATCACCGGCGGTGACGTACGGGATCAGGGCCCGGCGCCCTTGCGCCTTCAATGCCTCGAAGCGGGCCTCGATGCGGCTCATAGCGTAATTCCCTCATGATTGGCGACGGTCTGCAGATCCTTGTCCCCGCGACCGGACAGATTGACCACGATGATCTTGTCCGGGCCCAGCTCCTTCGCCAACGTCTCGGCGCGGGCCAGAGCATGCGCCGTTTCCAGCGCCGGAATGATGCCCTCGGTGCGGGTGACCGCGTGGAAGCCCTGCATCGCCTCTTCATCGGTCACCGAGCAGTAAACCGCACGCTTGAGGTCCTTGAGCCACGCGTGTTCCGGCCCGACGCCCGGATAATCCAGGCCGGCGGAGATGGAATGGGTACCGATGATCTGACCCCATTCGTCTTCCATCAGGTAGGTGCGATTGCCGTGCAAAACCCCCGGCTTGCCGGCGCACAGGGGTGCCGCATGCTGGCCACTGGCAATGCCGCTGCCACCGGCCTCGACGCCGTGCATCTGTACCGACGCGTCGTTCAGGAAAGGGTGAAACAGGCCGATGGCGTTCGATCCGCCGCCGACGCAGGCGACCAGGGCATCGGGCAGACGCCCCTCCTGCTCGAGGATCTGTTCACGGGTCTCGCGCCCGATGATGGTCTGGAAATCACGCACCATCAGCGGATAGGGATGCGGGCCGGCCACGGTGCCGATGATGTAGAAGGTGTCATCCACGTTCGTGACCCAGTCACGCATGGCCTCGTTCAGCGCATCCTTGAGCGTACGCGTGCCGGATGTCACCGGTACGACCTTCGCGCCCAGCAGCCGCATCCGGAACACGTTCGGCGACTGGCGCTGGATATCGTCGGCGCCCATGTAGACGACGCAGTCCATGCCCAGCCGCGCGGCCACGGTGGCGGTCGCCACCCCGTGCTGCCCGGCACCGGTCTCGGCGATGACCCGCTGCTTGCCCATGCGCTTGGCCAGCAGCGCCTGCCCCAGGGCATTGTTGATCTTGTGGGCGCCGGTGTGATTGAGGTCTTCGCGCTTGAGATAGATGCGCGCGCCACCGATCTTCTTGCTCCAGCGCTCGGCGAAGTACAGCGGCGACGGCCGACCCACGAATTGCGTGGCATCGTTGTCGAACTCGCGCAGAAACTCGGGATCATTCCGATAACGCAGATAGGCCTCGGACAATTCGGCGAGCGGCGCCATCAGGGTTTCGGGGACGAACCGGCCGCCATAAGTGCCGAAATGACCGTCAACATCCGGGAACTGGCTGTAATCGACTGTCATCTGCATGTCTTCAACTGTCTTCGCCACGACGCACCTCGTTGACAAACCTGAGTACCTTGTCGGGACACTTCCGCCCCGGCTCTCGTTCCACCCCACTGCTGACATCCACGGCAAAAGGCCGGCACTGCCGCACCGCCCGCGCCACGTTGTCACAACGCAGACCGCCGGCCAGGATCAGCGCCCTGGGATAGGCTTGCGGAAAACTGTCCCAGTCGAACACCCGTCCGCTGCCGCCCTGTTCGCCCGGCGCATGACTGTCAAGCAGAAACCCGGCCGCCCGGGCATGTTTCGTGACCTCACCGTCCAGATCGGCCTCGGCGCCGGCCATGGCCAGCGCCTTGATATAACGTCGCCCGAATTGCTCGCAGAAGGCGGGCGATTCGGTGCCATGAAACTGCAACTGATCGACCGGAAGGCGGTCCAGCACCTGCCGTACGGCATCGGCATCGGGATCCAGGAAGAGCGCCACCACCGTCACGAACGGCGGCACGGCATCGATCACCGCCGCGGCGCGATCCAGATCGACGCTGCGCGGACTGGCCGGATGGAATACCAGTCCAATAGCATCGACACCGGCGGAAGCTATCTGTTGCGCATCCGCCGGGTCGGTAACCCCGCAAATCTTGATTCGAGTGCGCACGCCGGCGGCTCCTGCCCGAGGGGCAACGATACTAACCCGCACCCTGTGGCGACGCAAAAACCGGCGGCGCGGGCGGCTCCGGCAGCCCGAAACGCTGCGGATAGGCCACCGACACCATGTACAGACCGTCAGCCGGCGCGGTTATCCCGCCAGCCCTCCGGTCACGGGCCGCCAGCACCTCGGCCGCCCAGTCGATCTCCGCCTCACCGGCACCGATCGCCATCAACACCCCGGCGATGTTGCGAACCATGTGATGCAGAAAGGCGTTGGCGGTGATGTCGAGATAGACGAACGGACCGTCAGCGACGACATCCAGTCGTGTGACGCAGCGCCGCGCATGCCGGGCCTGACAGGCGATGGCCCGGTAGGACGTGAAGTCATGCTCGCCGAGCAGGGCCCGGGCGGCGGTCTGCATGCGCGCCGCGTCCAGTGCTTTCCAGGTCCAGGCAACCCGTCCGTGGAACAGGCCCGGGCGTGTCTGACGGCAGAGAATCGCGTACCGGTAACTGCGTGCCGTGGCGGCGAACCGTGCATCGAAATCCTCAGCGACCGGTTGCACCCAGGTCAGCGCCACATCGTTCGGGAGATTGGACGTGACGCCGCGCAGCCAGCTGTAGGGATCGCGCGGCGACGGGCTGTCGAAATGCACCACCTGGCCGAGGGCATGCACGCCGGCGTCAGTGCGTCCGGCACAGGTCACGGCAACCGGATGATCTGCCACCCTGGAGATGGCCTTTTCAACGGTTTCCTGAACCGATGGTGCATGCCGTTGACTCTGCCAACCCGCATAACGCCGACCATCGTATTCGACACCGAGGGCTAGGCGCACAGCATGGATCCCGCTCGCCATGCGCTCACCGCAACGCGACGTCCGCTCGCGCTCACGATTCGCCCGAGGTCTGCTCCAACAGTGTCTGCGCCCGCGCCTTCTGCGCATCACTGCCCTCGTCCATGACTTCTTCCAGCAGAGCCTTCGCTCCCTCACTGTCTCCCATGTCGATGTAGGCCTGCGCCAGATCCAGCTTGGTATCGCTCTCGCTCAGCAGGCCCTCATCGGCATCAGCGGTCGGATCGCCGGCATCCGCATCGGACGCATCATCGAGTGGCAGCACGTCATCACTGGCATCCGCATCGCCATCATCATCGTCGTGCACCGCGAAATCCAGGCCGAAATCGTCATCCGGATCGTCGCCGGTGGACACCGCCTCATCGGCGTCTGCAGCAGGCGTATCGGTCTCCATGTCGAGTTCGAAATCCAGTGTCAGGTCGTCGTTGTCCGGCGTCTCCGCGTCGTCAGCCGTTTCCGGCTCCACCGATGCTGGCACCGCAGCCGGCGGTTCGTCCTCGAGCGGGACCCGGTCCTCGGCACCCGGCACGCCGTCGTCCAGCGGACGATCCGGCTCCTCGTCGAGATCGAAATCCAGATCGCCGACCAGCTCGTCGTCCACGGACCCGGTGTCCGGCTGCATAGGCTTCGCCACCTCGTCGGCCTCGGGTTCCGGTTCCGGTTGCGCAGCAGCCTCCTCGACCAGCGGGCTTTCCTCCGGCGCGGACGCCGCCGGCGCTGCGGCGCGGAACATCGGATGTGCCGAGCCGATGCTGGCGGCCAGTGTCACCGCTTCCTGCCAGACCGGATCAGCGCGATCAGCCACCTGACGCTTGAGGGTTTCCGCTTCCGCCTCGAACGCCGCCAGATCACCCCCGTGTTCATGCAGACGCAGCAACCGCAGCCGTAACTGGACGTTGTCAGGCTCGAGAATCAGGCCGCGATTGATGACTTCCCGCGCGGTGCCGTGGTTGCCGTCCGCCAGGGCCGCATCCGCGGCCTCCAGCGGCGACCGCGTCACCAGCGCCTCGTCGGCCGCGAACGCGTCGGCACCCTTGCCGGCAGCAGCGCCAACCACCGCCGATGCGGGCAGCGGACTGTGAATTTCCCGGTATTCGGCCTCTTCCAGCTCTGCCTGCTGACGACGCCGACGCACCACAAGCAGGATCAGCAGAAGCAGCAGTAACAGGGCGGCCCCGCCGATATACTGCAGACGGGGATCCGCAAGCATGGCCTCGATGCTGGTCTGCTCCGGCTGTGCCACCGGGTCGACCGGCTCGGGACCGGCTTCGGCGCCAGCCGGCGCGGCCGGCTCCTCGGCTGCCGCCACGACATCATCCTCATCCTCGCGGGGCCGCTCCAAGCTGTCGGCAGCGACCTCGGCGTCGTCGCCGGTGGCGCCATCCCGCTCCGCGTCGCCCGGCTCGTCCGGCCGGTCCGCGGCAACACCGGGATCCGCAGGCAGATTGACTGCCCGCTCCAGCGCATCCAGCCGCGCCCGCATTTCGTCGGTCATCTGGCGCAGCTCTTCGTTTTCCGAACGCAGTGCGGCCTCGCTGTCGCGCATCGCGACCAGCTGATCCTGAAGTAACCGGACGTTGTCCTGCGTCGCCTCGAGATCATCCTCCAGCAGCGCCTGCGTCGCGTCATCGCCGGCCAGATCCGCCGCGCCCCGCAGTTGCAGGCGGCCGTCCGTCAGCTCGTCGTCGGCGTCGGCCTCCGCTGCCGCAACCTCGGCGTCGTCATCATCGTCGACGGCAGCAACGTCTTCTTCGTCGTCGTCCTCGCCAGCGGCAACGTCTTCGTCGTCCTCGTCGGCAGTCGCATCGGCATCGTCATCGGCGGCCGCGACCTCCGGCTCGTCGTCCACTGCAGACTCGGCGTCGTCATCACGCACGGCTTCCTCGGCCACCACGGGCGGTTCCTGAGGCGCCGGCTGACGGCCGCTCTCCCAGGCCTCGGTCTGCTGCACGAACTGGCGACGAGCCTCGGCTTCGGACAGGGCACCAAGCTCGTCACGATCCGGCACCTGCAGCGTTACTCCGGCGCGCAGGTTGTTGACGTTGCCGTCGCGGAAGGCCTCAGGGTTGGCGCGCAACAGGGCCATCATGGTCTGGTGCACTGAAAACCCGGACTCGCGCACGGCGCTGGCAACCTGCCAGGCCGTCTGACCCTGTCGGACCTGATAGGTACCCGGCGCGCTGCGGCGGGGTTCCGCGGTCGGGGGACGCGACGGTGTCGCGTCGCGCGGCGATGCCTGCTCCGTGGCCGGCGCATCGCGCGGCGCGTCCCGCCGCTCGCTGTAAACGGGTGGATCCAGAAACAGGGTATATTCGCGCCGCAGGCGGCCGCCCGACCAGCGGATGTCGGCGAGAAAGGCAATGAACGGCTCCCGCACCGGGTCCTCGGTGCTGACCGCCAGATAAGGTGCACCGGAGCCGCTGGTGACCGTCTCGAAAACCATGCCTGACAGAGCAAAAGGCCGCTCGAGCCCGGCAGCACTGAAGGCGTCGTCGGAGGCCAGCTCCGCGCGTAGCGAATCCAGCTCCTCCGCATCCGCTCGCAGCGGGATCCGCGCATCCAGCGGTTCATTCAACGCCGAACGGACTTCGATCGGACCCAGACCGAGCGCCATGGCCAGGGATGGGAAGAGGAGAATCAGGCCTGCAAGCCCGAAAAGCAGTCGCTGCGCCATCAGTGTCCCTTTACTCTCGATCATTCAAGCGGATTGCCTACAAAACGGCCGCCAGCGGGCCGGTGCGCTCCAGGCGACCGCGGAAACCGTACGCTGCCGTGCAGCGAACAGTGTGCCGCAACGTTCCGCGACCGCTACCGGATCGGCTCGGACCCCTTTGAGCACCCTACGTCGTCACCACGCGATGGTCTGTGACTCATTCGTCATACTGCCTCTCCCGGCGATGGTCGAAAGGCACCACGATGGCACCCCCCGGTGACCGCTCCCGCCCGGTTCCGGCGTTCTCAGACCTCCTGCAGGATCCGCAGCATGCGGCGCAGCGGCTCTGCCGCACCCCACAGCAGCTGATCGCCGACGGTGAAAGCGGACAGGTATTCCGGCCCCATGGCGAGTTTGCGCAAGCGACCGACCGGAATCTGCAAGGTACCGCTGACCGCAGCCGGGGTCAGCGAACGCAGGGTCTCGTCCTTGTCGTTGTCGATGACGCGAACCCAATCATTGGCCGCCGCCAGGCAATCATTGACCTCGTCCAGCGGTACGTCGCGGTTCAGCTTGATGGTCAGGGCCTGGGCATGCGAACGCATGGCGCCGACGCGCACGCAGAGGCCATCGATCGGAATCGGATTGTGGTTCCGCCCGAGAATCTTGTTGCTCTCGACGCCGGCCTTCCACTCCTCCTTGCTCTGGCCGCTGTCCAGCTTCTTGTCGATCCAGGGCAGCAGGCTGCCGGCGAGCGGGAAACCGAAATGCTCGCTGGGGTAACTGTCATCGCGGATCGCAGCGGTCACCGCGCGATCCAGATCGAGGATCGACGAGGCTGCATCCATCTGACCGCCGGCAGCGTCATGCAGGTAACCCATTTGCGCAATCAGCTCGCGCATGTTCTGGGCGCCGGCACCGGATGCGGCCTGATAGGTCATCGGGCTGATCCACTCCACCAGTCCCTGGCGAAACAGGCCGCCTACCGCCAGCAGCATCAGACTGACCGTGCAGTTGCCGCCGACATAGGTCCGGACGCCGGCATCCAGGCCCTGATCAATGACGTCGCGATTTACCGGATCCAGCACGATGATGCTGTCCTCCGCCATGCGCAGGGTGGATGCGGCATCGATCCAGTAACCGTCCCAGCCGCTTTCGCGCAGTGGTTCGTAGACCGAGCTGGTGTAATCACCGCCCTGGCAGGTGAGCACCACATCCATGGCCTTGAGCGCGCCTAGATCGTTGGCGTCCTGGAGCACACCTGCGCCCTTGCCGACATCCGGTCCGGCCTGACCGGCCTGCGATGTGGAGAAGAACACCGGATCGATGTCACGGAAATCATTCTCTTCCCGCATGCGTTGCATCAGGACCGAACCGACCATGCCGCGCCATCCGACAATTCCGACCTTTTTCATGTGTCGTCTCCCTCGTTTTGATGTCTTCAAGATCGGCTGTTCAGCCGGCATGCAGTGCGTTCACCACCGCGTCGCCCATCTCGACGGTACCGACCAGCCGCGTGTCCGGCGTGTGGATATCCGCGGTCCGCAGGCCCTGGTCGAGCACCTGACCGACCGCCGCCTGGATGCGCTCGGCCAATGCCGGTTCGTCCAGCGAATGGCGCAGCATCATCGCCACCGAGAGGATCGTGGCCAGCGGATTGGCGATACCCTTTCCGGCGATATCCGGCGCCGAGCCGTGAATCGGCTCGTACATGCCGCGCCCGTCACGGTCCAGCGAGGCCGACGGCAGCATGCCGATGGAGCCGGTGAGCATCGAGGCGCAATCCGAGAGAATGTCGCCGAACATGTTCTCCGTCACCAGCACATCGAACTGCTTCGGCGCCCGCACCAGTTGCATCGCGGCGTTATCCACGTACATGTGACTCAGCTCCACATCCGGATAGTCGGCCGCCAGACCGGTCATCACCTCGCGCCACAACTCCGTGACTTCCAGCACATTGGCCTTGTCCACCGAGCACAGGCGCTTGTTGCGCCGCCGGGCCGTCTCGAAGGCGAGCCGTCCGATGCGCTCGATCTCGGATTCGCTGTAAACCAGTGTGTTGTACCCCTGCCGCTCGCCGTTCTCCAGTGTGCGGATACCCCTGGGCTCGCCGAAGTACAGACCACCGGTCAATTCGCGCACGATCATGATGTCGAGCCCGGAGACCACATCCGGCTTGAGCGCCGAGGCCGCCGCCAGTTGCGGATACAGGATCGCCGGACGCAGATTGCCGAACAGTCCCATCTGCGCGCGGATGGCAAGCAGGCCGCGCTCGGGCCGCAACGGCCGATCGAGGCCGTCGTAGGCCGGGCCACCGACCGCACCGAGGAGCACGGCGTCCGACTCCATCGCCAGGCGCAGCGTCTCGTCGGGCAGCGGCTTGCCGGTGGCATCGTAGGCGGCACCGCCGATCAGCCCATGCTCCAGTTCGGCATCCAGACCATGCTCCTGCCGCAGACAATCCAGCACCTTGACAGCCTCGGCGACGATCTCCGGGCCAATGCCGTCACCCGGCAGCACGAGAATCCTTTTACTCATCGATCCACCCCGATTCGATCCTGAAAGGCGCCCGATTATACGGATGCGCTCGCTTTTGTCTCGTTACGCCGAAGCGCGAAATGGGCGCAGAACAGCGACAGCAGCGCGGTCATCGCCGCCAGATAGAAGGTCATGCTGCCACCGACCTGGTCCCAGAGCAGGCCTGCCCCGAGACTACCCACCGCCACCCCGGCACCGAAGGTGATGCTGCTGTAAAGCGCCTGACCGCGACCCTGATTACGGCCGACAAAGAAGCGATTGACCAGGTGAATGCCCACCGCATGGTAGACCCCGAACGAAGCCGCATGCAGCGCCTGTGCGCCCAGCAGCACCGGCAGGCTGTCGGGGACCGCGCCGATGAGCACCCAGCGCAGCACGGTGAACTGCACCGCAAGCAGAAACAGCAGGCGCGGGCCGAACCGCGGCAGCAGTCGGTGCATCAGCAGGAACAGCCCGATCTCGGCAACAACACCGACCGCCCACAGCACGCCGATCATGCTGCTCCGGTAACCGTGCGACTCCAGATAGATACTGAAGAAGGCGTAGTAGGGGCCATGGCTCGCCTGCAGCAGAAAGCAGGCGAGCAGGAACCCTGCCACTTCGGGTCTGAACAACACCCGCAGAATCGGTTCGGCGCTGCGCGTCTGCCGCTGCTGCCCGGCTTCGGGCGACAACTGGGCGGAGACGAAAAGACCGGCGAAGGCGAGCAGTATCAGCCAGGGCAGCAGGTCCACGCCGTAGACGTCGATCAGCTCGCCGAAGGCCAGTACCGCAATGATGAAACCGACCGAGCCCCACAGGCGGATCCGGCCGTAGGTATGCGCGGCGGAGCCGAGGTGATTCATGGTGTTGGCTTCGAACTGGGGCAGCGCGGCGTTCCAGAAGAAGCTGAACACGGTCATCACCAGGGCCAGCCACCAGAACTGGTTGCTCACCAGCACCCCGGCAAAACTCATCAGGGCGACCAGCGAACCCAGCCGCACCACCCACATGCGATGGCCGCTGCGATCCGCAATCCAGCCCCAGATATTAGGCGCGATAATCTTCGTGCCGTGCAGAATTGCGATCAGCAGACCGATTTCCAGCGCACTGAAGCCCTGCGCCTTGAGGTACGGCCCCCAGTACGGGGCGAGCCCGCCGAGCACGGCAAAGAAGCACAGGTAGAAGGCCGACAGCCGCCAGTACGGCAAGGGCATCCCGCTCATCAGGGCTCCCGGTGGAAGAGAAATTGGTGGCGGCTTCAGCCGCCCGGGATCAGCGGCGCCGTGGCATGCACATCCATGTTCTGGGCACGATGGCGTAAGGCATGGTCCATCAGCACCAGGGCCAGCATCGATTCGGCGATGGGCACGGCGCGGATGCCGACACAGGGGTCATGCCGGCCCTTGGTCACGATCTCCACCGGTTCGCCGTTGCTCGACACGGAACGACCCGGCGTGACGATGCTGGAGGTGGCCTTGAGCGCCATGCTCACACGCAGCGGCTGGCCGGTGGAGATACCGCCCAGCACGCCGCCGGCATTGTTGCTGAGGAAGCCCTCGGGGGTGATCTCGTCGCGATGCTCGCTGCCCCGCTGCTCCACCGATGCGAATCCGGCACCGATCTCCACACCCTTGACCGCGTTGATGCTCATCATGGCGTGGGCCAGATCGGCATCGAGTCGGTCGAACACGGGTTCGCCCCAGCCCGGCGGGCAGCCTTCGGCAATCACGTCGACCCGCGCGCCAACCGAATCCAGGTCGCGCCGCAGTTGCGTCATGTATGCCTCGAGTTCGGGGATCCGCTCCGGATCGGCACAGAAGAACGGATTCTGCTCCACCGCGTCCCAGTCCTTCAGCGCCAGCGGGATCGGGCCGAGTTGACTGAGGTGGGCGCGGATCCGCACGCCGTAGCGCTCTGCCAGGTATTTGCGCGCGATGCCGGCGGCGGCGACACGCATCGCCGTCTCGCGGGCCGACGAGCGGCCGCCACCACGGTAGTCGCGGAAACCGTACTTGTGGTCATAGGTGTAATCGGCATGCCCGGGGCGGTACTGCTGGCTGATCGCGCCATAGTCGCGCGAACGCTGATCGGTGTTCTCGATCAGCAGACCGATCGGCGTGCCGGTGGTGCGCCCCTCGAAGACGCCGGACAGAATACGTACCTGATCCGGCTCCTTCCGCTGAGTCGTGAACTTCGAGCTGCCGGGGCGACGGCGATCCAGGTCCCGTTGCAGGTCGGCTTCGGCGAGCTCCAGCCCCGGCGGGCAGCCGTCGACCACGGCGCCCAGCGCCGGACCATGGCTCTCGCCGAAGGTGGTGACGGTAAACAGTTTGCCAAAGGTATTACCAGACATGAGCGATCCGTCTTTTCAGGTTCAGGGGAATACTTCAGTGTTCCCTAAAGGGTGCGTAACTGGTCCGCGGTCAGCAGGAAAACGCCATGGCCGCCGCGCTCGAACTCGAGCCACAGGAAAGGAAGTTCCGGATACGCCTCGGCCAGCGCCCACTCGCTGTTGCCGACCTCGCACACCAGGATGCCTTGATCTGTCAGTCGTTCACCGGCGTCCCGCAGGATCCGTCGCACGACATCCAGCCCGTCCTCGCCCGCGGCCAGTGCGCTGCGGGGTTCATGGCGGTACTCGGGCGGCAACGCCGCCATGTCCTCGGCGTCCACGTACGGCGGATTGCTGACAATCAGATCAAACCGGTCACCAGCCGGCAGATCATCGAAGACATCGGACAGTAACAGCCGGACCCGCTGTTCGAGACAGTGGCGCCGCACGTTCTCATCGGCCAGCGCGAGGGCACCGGCGGAAACGTCAGTCGCAACGATGTCGGCCTCCTCGAAAGCCAGCGCGCAGGCCACCGCAATACAACCACTGCCGGTGCCGATTTCCAGCACCGCACCGACATCGTCGGGATCCAGCCAGGGCGCAAAACCCGCGTCGATCAGCTCGGCGATCGGCGAGCGCGGAATCAGCACCCGGCGATCGACACGGAATGGCAGGCCGACAAACCAGGCCTCGTTGGTTATGTATGGCAGGGGCAGCCGCGTCTCGATGCGTCGTGTTACCCGATCCAGAACCAGACGCTGTTCGGCCCGGGTAAGCCGCGCGTCCCAGTACAGATTCGGGATCTGCGGCGGCAGATGCAGGCTGTGGCTGACCAGTGCCGCGGCCTCGTCCAGCGCGTTGTCGGTGCCATGGCCGAACACCAGACCGGCCGCGGTAAAGCGGCTGGCGGCCCAGCGCACGTGGTCGCGGACCGTGGTCAGGGAATGCTCGGCATCGCGAGTCTCGGACATGATCAAGCGCTTGCTCGTCGGGACAGGCGCGAGATGATACCGCAAAGCGGACCTGCCCAGCCCCCCCCGGCGGCGAACCGGGCGGATCAGTTGCACGCAAGCGGAATCCCCATGCATGGCTGCTGTCAATCGGGGACGACTGTGACAGAATCCGGGCCACCATGACGATGAAAACGAACTTACCGATATTCGCCGCAGCCGCCCTCGCCGGCGTGATTGCGCTTGGCGGTGGCATATTCGCCGCTTCCCACCTGTTCGCCCCGAGCACGCTCGACAGCGACGCGATCGGTGCCACGTACCTGGACGGCGGGCGTGAAGTCACCGACTTCTCGCTGGTGACCCATGACGGCACGCCGTTCACCGAGGACGATTTCCGCGATGGCTGGAGCCTGGTGTTCTTCGGCTTCACCAACTGCCCGGACATCTGCCCGACGGCAATGATCGATCTGGCCCGGGTGCAGGAATCGCTGAACGCCGAAGATCGCCTGCGGACCCTTTTCATCACCGTCGATCCGGATCGCGATACCAAGGAACGGCTGGCCGCCTATGTTCCGGCCTTTCACGAAAGCTTCACCGGCATCACCGGGGATCTGGAGCAGATCGACCGCCTGGCCCGCGATCTCGGCATCGTGCACATTCGGCACAACGAGAATGGCGAGACCGACTACATGGTGGATCACGGCTCCGCGATCCTGCTGATCAACCCCGAGGGACGGCTGCAGGCGATCTTTCAGGCGCCGCACCGGCCGGATGACATGAGTCGGGACCTGCAGGCCATCCTCGATCATCACGCCGGTCGCTGAGCATGGTTGATCGCCAGGGTCCGCACGGGCTGACGGCACCGCCCAGCCTGGCGGACTGGTGCAAGAGCCTGCCGCTCTACCCACTGCCCCATCATGCCGTGTCACGGCTGGTGCATCGCTTCACCCGCATCCGGGAACCACGCATCCGGGAGCCTTTCACGCGCTGGTTCGTGCGTCGCTTTCAGGTACCGATGGATGAAGCCGTCGAACCGGATCCCTGCGCCTATCCGACCTTCAACGCCTTCTTTACCCGAGCCCTCCGCGCCGAAGCCCGACCGATGCCGACAGATCCGGCTGCCATCTGCAGCCCGGCCGACGGCGCCGTCAGCGCCTTCGGCACGATCCGGGGCGACAGCATTCTGCAAGCCAAGGGACAGGACTATTCACTGACGACGTTGCTCGGCGGCATGACGGACCATGCGCAGGCTTTCCAGGGGGGCAGCTTTCTGACGGTGTACCTGTCACCGCGGGATTATCATCGCGTGCACATGCCCTTGCGCGGCACCCTGCGCGAGACCGTACATGTGCCGGGACGACTTTTCAGCGTTGGTCGACACACGGTACGAACGGTACCGGGTCTGTTCGCACGCAATGAACGTCTGGTCTGCATGTTCAGCACCGCCATCGGACCGATGGCGGTGATTCTGGTGGGCGCGATCAACGTCGCCAGTATCGAGACCGTCTGGGCCGGCGAAGTCACGCCGCCTCGCGGGCGCCGCGTCACGGTCCGGCGCTTCGATACCGATGCACCCGCGCTCGACCGCGGTGCGGAGCTCGGGCGTTTCAACATGGGCTCGACGGCCATCGTTCTCCTGCCGCCGGGCGTGGCCGAGCTGGCCGATACGCTGCAGGTCGATCAGGCGGTGCGCGTACGCCAGGCCGTCGGCCGAACGGTCGAGACGACCGCCGGCGAGACCGGGCCCGCACGGGCAGTGCAGGCCCGTCCACCGACGACGTGACTCAGCCGGCGGCGTCCAGGCCTGCCGCCAGGCCCGCCGCTTCGATGCCGGCGACGGCACAGGCTGCGTCCTGGTCCGAGGCATCACCACTGACGCCAACCGCACCGATCATCCGTTTCCGGGCGTCCAGCACCAGCACGCCGCCGGGGACCGGCACGAACGTGCCACCGGAGGCCACGGCAACGGCAGCGAGGAACGCATCGCGACCCTGGTTGCGGGCGCCGATGGTGCCGCTGTCGATGCCTATTCCCAGGGCGGCGCGTGCCTTGCCCAGGGCCACCTCGGTGCGCATCATGCCGGCACCGTCGGCACGGTCCATGGACACGACATTGCCGCCGGCATCGAGCACCACCACGGTCAGCGGCTGAAGCTTGCGGGCCTCGCCCTCGGCCATTGTGGCGGCGATGATCTTGCGCGCGTCATCGAGTGGTAAGGTCACGACTGCGTGAAACACATCTGCTGGCATGGATCGGCTCTCCGGTTGTTGAAGGGGGACACTGGCTTTTCCCTGAAGCCCGCCTCGCGGGGCGGAAATAAGCCGGTGTTTCCCCTGAAAGGTCGCCCATGGAAGCAGAAGACGGCCCGTCTGACCAGACGACCGTGGTGCCACCTTCTGAATCTTTCGCAGGAGTAAGCCGCATTGCCGCAGGTATTTTCGCTGGATCCGGATCAGCAACAGGTTGTCGCCCACCGCGACGGCCCGGCCGCCGTGCTGGCCGGCGCCGGCTCCGGCAAGACACGCTGTACCACCGAGCGCGCCCTGCGACGGCTGCGCAGCGACGGTCTGCCGCCGGCATCCATGCTGCTGCTGACTTTCACCAATCGCGCCGCGGGCGAGATGCGGGAGCGACTTCAGCAGTCGCTCCCGGCGGATCATGAACTGCCGTTCATCGGCACGTTTCACGCCTATGGTCGGCAGTTGCTGCGGGACCATGGCGAACGGATCGGCATCCCGCGCAAGGCCACACAGATGGACGGCGACGACAGCCGGCGCATGCTCGACACCCTCCTCGCCGGCGTCATCGGCGACCGCCTCCGCCGACAGGCCGCGGTCGGCGTCCATGAAGCCTGTACCGCCAATGGTCTCGATATCACCGCGGATGACGATCTGGCCGCGATTCATGCGGCATTGTCCGCTGCCGGCTTCGGACCGGTGGCCAGTGCCCGCTGCCTGCAGCGGTTGCGCCGCTTCGAGGCGCAGAAACGAGAATCGCGACTGCTCGACTACAACGATCTGATTCTGCTGCCCTCGCGGCTGCTGCGCGCGAACCCCGACCTGGCCGACGAACTGCGCCAGGCCTACCGCGACATCACCGTGGACGAAGCGCAGGACACCGACGGCGCGCAGTTCCGGCTGCTCAAGCTGATCGCGCCACCCTGCGGCAGCGTCGTCCTGGTGGGTGACGATGACCAGGCCATCTACGAGTGGCGCCATGCACGCCCCGACAACCTGCGCGACTTCATTACCCAATACCGGGCCCGCGTCTACCGGCTGGAGCGGAATTACCGATCCCGCCCCGGCATCGTCGAGGGCGCCGGTCGTCTGGTCGCACACAACGAGAACCGACTGGACAAGACACCGCGCGCCGTGCGCGCCGGCGCCGACGGGGCGAGCGCGATGGAACTGCATCTGCATCCGGACATGGACCATCTCGCCGTCAGACTGGCCGACGATATTCGCCGCCGCATCGACCATGGCACACCGGCTTCGGATATCGCCATTCTGTATCGCAAGAAACGCATGGCCCGCACGCTGGAAACCGCGCTGCTGGAACAGGGCATTCCGTTCACGGTGCGCGGCAGCATGGACCTGCTGGCGTACGCCGATGTCCGCATGATGCTGGCCGCCGCACGGCTGGCGCTGAACCCGCGCGACAGCGGCGCACTGATCCGCCTCGCGGACCTGCTGCCCGGCCTCGGTGCGCGCGGCGTCGGCCGGCTGATGACCCAGACCGGCGCCACACCGCTGCAGGCCGCCGCCCAGATGAAGCCGGGCATCGCCGAGGCGGCGGAGCAACTGGATGCGGCATTGACCAGGCTGCGGCGTACCGGCCCCGAATCCCTCGCGCGATGGTGCCGGGAAACACCCTTGTTCCGGCGCTGGTTGCAACGGCGGCGCGGCGGGCCCTCCCTCGATCCGGAACGCCAGCAGTTCCCCCGGCTGGACACGCTGCAGCGCATCATCGATCGCCGCGCCGGATCAGCCGGCGACGACCCGGCCGCACGCTGGCAGCGGGCCCTGGAGTCGGTGATCGCCGGACAGACCGACGACACACGGTCGGCCGTGGTCCTGAGCACCATCCACGCCGCCAAGGGCCTGGAATGGCCGGAAGTCCACGTGGCCGGTTTCAGTGAGGGCCTGATGCCTCTGGAGCGCGAGGGCCGCATCGGCAATGCCGCCGAGGAGCGCCGCCTGGCCTATGTCGCCATCACCCGGGCACGGGAACGCCTGATGCTGCATCATGCCGACCTGCTGACCCTGGACGGTGTCCCGCAGACCAGGCCGCCGTCACCTTATGGTGGCGAAATCGGCGCAGGCCTGACCCGCAGGGATCACCGGGTTGCCCTGCCCGACGAGGCGGCGGCACCGCAAACCGGCAATGACTGGCTTGCCGCCATGCGACGGCAACTCAAACAACAGACGACATGACAGAAAAACGGAGCACTGCGACATGCTGATCAATGACGAATTCGGCAAACTTATCCTGCGCCAGACGCTGGGCATCCTCATGCTGTTCCATGGCGTGCACAAGCTGATTCACGGCATCGACGGCATCAGGGGCATGGTGGTCAATGCCGGTCTGCCGGAAATCTTTGCCTACGGTGTGTACGTCGGCGAGGTGATTGCACCGATCCTGATCATTCTCGGTTTCTACAGTCGCATCGGCGCCCTGCTGATCGTGATCAACATGCTGGTGGCGATCTGGCTGGCGCACCCCAACGAACTCTTCATGCTGACCCAGCATGGCGGCTGGGCGCTGGAACTGCAGGGCTTCTTCCTGCTCACCGCAGCGGCGCTGTTCTTCACCGGCCCCGGGGCATTCAGCGTCAATCGACGTTGAAAACGGACGCTCGAGGCTGCCGGCCCGGATGCACGCCCATGGTGCATCCGGCTGGCCTGGGCGCAGCGACGGCCGGACGTTTAACGGCCGCGCGGCAAAAATGCGGCAAATATCCCCGGTATGCATTGGCGAAGCCCCGGTATTGGGTATACATTTGGAGCTAGCAGAGTCAGCCCTGTCGCAAGATCCGGTAGTCTTCCCGTGTTGGTAGTCACTCCAGGATGTCGTTCAGTCAAGACCTGCTACATGTTGTTAACAGTATCCGAAGGAGCAGACTCCAGATGATGACCGGTACCGTGAAGTGGTTCGATGAAAGCAAGGGCTTCGGCTTTATCTCACCGGAAGACGGCGGCAAGGATGTGTTCGTGCATTTCTCCGCCATTCAGGGCGACGGCTTCCGCACCCTGACCGAAGGTCAGCGCGTGCAGTTCGAAACCCAGACCACCCCGAAGGGTCTGGCCGCTGCCAACGTCTCCGCCGTCTGAACGGTCGGAACTTGTGCAAAAAAACCCCGCCGCGGCGGGGTTTTTTTATGTCTGTCCAGCGGTTCCCCGACGCTCACAGTTCGAGACCTTCCACCCCCTGAACGAACTCGAGGGTCATGTCGACGCGTGGCATGTCATCACCGCTCTCCCGGTGGCCGATCCAGACATTGAAGTTGCCGGGACTCACCCCTTCGACCAGCAGGCCGACCTGGCCTGTTTCGGTGCCATCCGTCGGCGGCGAACAGACCCATTCCCGCTCGCTGGTATACACCACGATCATCAATGGCTCACGGGTCGCCAGGCGGATGATCAGGTCTCGCGGCTCATCGGTACGCAGATTGAGATCCAGGTCCGGCTGCGCAAACTCGACGTAACCGGCACAGGCCTCGCCCGCCTCCTCCGGCATCGGCGTACTGCCGCCGGCCCGCACCGGAATCATGGACAGCCAGTCGACCTCGTCGGCGTGCGCGTTCAAGGTGCCGTAAAGCGGCACGCCCTGCCAGTCCGGATAGGTCCCGGCCGCCAGCGGCGTCAGGCATGTCAGCAGCAGCCCGGCCGCGACGACGCCGCCACGAACCGCCCCGGACAGACGACGTCCGACAGGTGTCGGCGCGCCTTCTCCTGTCGAAGCCTGCCTGCCTGCACCCGACCAGTTCATTGCTCGCTCCCGTCAATTCTCTGCACCGTATACCCGGCCTGTTCGAGACCGCGGATGATGCTGTCCTCGCCCACCAGATGCAGCGCACCGACGGCGACGAACCAGGTTCCGGAATCCGCCAGCATGCTTTTGAACTGGGGCAGCCACTGGGCGTGGCGATCAAGCACCAGCGCCCGGTACAGGTTCGGATAATCACTGTAGGTCTCGAGCAGATAACGTTCCTGCGCGGCCACGTCACCTTCGGCCCAGGCTGCCAGTGTCTGCTGTGTGACCCGTTCGATTTCGTCCATCTCGCGGACGGTCTGCATCAACAGGGCGATCTGGGTTTCTTCCGGCAGGTCCGAGAGCACGCCGAGCTGTTCGCGAAAGCTCTCGAGCTCCCGGACCTCGACCGCGTCATCGACGCGCGCCAGCAGGTAGGATTCCACGCCCCGTTCCGGACGCATGCCCTGACCATGCAGGGCTGCCACCGTCAATGTCATACCGGCCAGCCAGGGCTGCATGCCCTCCAGCAGCACGGGCTGCAGGCCGATCTCCCGGACCGCCGCCTCCACTTCCGGCCAGCGCTCGGTACCGACAATGCCGGACAGCCGACGTCCGTCGGTGTTGAGCCCACGACGGAACATCAGTTGCTGGATTTCCGACTGATTCATCGCACTCAGATTCATCTCCAGCACCAGCGCATCACTGGCATCGACGGCACGCTCGATAACCGGCGCCAGGGGCGTGTAGCCCTCCGGCAGCATGTGCATGGTGCCAAACAGGTAGAGGGTGGCGTCCCCGCTGTCGACGCGCCATAACGCGGGATGCGTCTCGTCATCCGCGGTCGCGGGCCACGCCAGAACGAACAGCAGAGCAAGGAAAGCAAGTCCGGAGTATCGGGTCGTTGCGCGCATGGCGAACATCCTCAAAGGGAAAACAGGTATTCCTGCATGCCGTTGCCCAGCAGCACGGCGCGATCAATCTGCAGGCCGCCGAGGCGCCTCTGCAACTCTGCCGGCGCATGCCGCGGAGCGGCTCTCGAACCGCCAGCATGAGCGCCTGCTCGCCGCACGGCGCCGTCGCGATCGAGAAACAGTGGGTACATGGGATCAGGCATGGTGCTGGCACTGTATTCGGTGAGGGCATGGATCCGGCCGCCCGTTGCCAGCAGCGCGCACAGCCGACGCCCCAGAGCCTCGAGCACCGGATACTCGATGTAATCCAGCAACTGCCAGCATAGAATCAGGTCGGCACCGCCGAAATTGTCCTCGGGCAGGAGCCGGAGGAACGCCCGATCAAGGGCCGCTGCCGACTGCTCTGGATCGAGTTCAACGATTGCCTGCAGCACGTCGGCAATACCCAGCCGGCAACGAAATCCCGACAGGAAGTCCAGGGTACCGGGCTGCGCCCGGCCCAGATCGAGCAGCACCTGCCGCTCGCCCTGTTCCAGGCGCTCGATGGTGGGTTGCAGAAGGCGCGCCGGAAACGGAACTGCCGCCCCCGCGGCGAGCGAGTCCGCCTGTCTCCGCTGCGCCATGGTCATGCGCTGCCCGGCGACATCGCCGGGGCTCCCGGGTGATCAGGACCCACCCTTGCCCCCGGCCGCCTCCGCAGTCGCCTTGCCGCCAGCCGATCCGGCGCCGGCCGCCCGGGATTCCGCTGCCGAGGCGGCGGTCGCAGTGGCTGTCGTAGCGGATTCGCCGGCGTTACTCTGCTTGGCCTTGCTCATGGCCGATTCGACGGCCTTGGCATCCATTTCGATCGCACCCTTGAAGCGCGCGCCTTCCTCGAGCGCCACCCGCGGCGCCATCAGGTTGCCGCGAATCTCCGCAGTCTTGCGGATAACGATGCGATCACCACCGAACAGATCACCCTCGACGGTGCCTTCGACATACACCGTGTGCGCGTAGACCTCGGCCTTGAGCCGGCCCTTGGGACCAATGGTCAGGCTGTTCTCGGGGAGATGTACGCGGCCGCTGATCTGCCCCTCGATGATCAGGTCTTCGCCACCACGCAGCGTACCCTCGATGTGAATGGACGGACCGATGACGGCAGCACCGCCGCGACCCTTCTCTCCTGCCGGCGCTACCGGTGCGGACGTGCTTTCCCGGTCCTGCATCGTTGTCCCCTCCTCGTTGCCTTGCGGCTTGCTGCCGCTGTCCCCGCGTTTACCCAGATCAAACATGGACATTGCCGTCTTCTCCTCCAGATGCCCGCCACCCGGCGCCGGACGGCGCGTCGGGGGGCACGATTCGATCATGAACATTGTCTCGGGCCGGATCCGGATCAGCGCACATGATCCACCTCCTGGCCCAGCATTTCCGGCGTCACCAGTACCACGCCGCCCGGTGAAACATAGAAGCGACGTCGATCCTGTTCCAGGTCATAGCCGATGACGGTGCCATTGGGAATCCGGCAACCTTCGTCGATTACGGCCCGGCGAATCCGGCAACCCTGCCCCACTACCACCGCTGGCAGCACCACCGAATCTTCCACCACCGACTGAGGATGCACCTGAACCTGCGAAAACAACAGACTGTGTCGCACCAGCGAGCCGGCGATGATGTCACCGCCGGAAACCATGGAATCCAGGGCCATGCCGGGGAGCTCGTCGTCATTCATGCTGACGTTGATGAACTTCGCCGGCGGCAATTGCGCCTGATAGGTCCAGATCGGCCACAACTCGTCATAGATATCGAGTTCGGGTTTCGCGCCGATCAGTTCCTGATTCGCCTCGTAGAAGGCGTCCACGGTTCCGACATCCCGCCAGTAGGGCTGCTCACCACTTTGCGGGTCACGGAACGGATAGGCGACAACCTTGGCTTCATGGATGGCGCGCGGAATGATGTCCTTGCCGAAATCCCGCGACGAGTCCGGATCGTCGGCATCCTGACGCAGAGCGCGAAACAGATAATCCCGGTTGAACACGTAGATCCCCATGGAGACCAGTGCATTGTCGGCATCGCCCGGAATCGGCGCCGGATGCTCGGGCTTTTCACTGAATTCCAGCACCTGGCCATGTTCGTCCACGCTCATCACGCCGAAGGCACGCGCCCGCTCCAATGGCGTCTCGACACAGCCCACGGTCATCTCGGCACCGGATTCCACATGGCGCGCGATCATCGTGCCGTAATCCATCTTGTAGACGTGGTCGCCGGCCAGCACCAGCACGTAACGCGGGTCGTGCGCGGTGATGATGTCGATGCTCTGAAACACGGCATCGGCAGTACCGGCATACCACAGGGGCTGGTCAAGGCGCTGCTGCGCCGGCACCAGTTCGACGAACTCGCCGAATTCGCCACGCAGGAAGCCCCAGCCACGCTGCACGTGCTGAATCAGGGAATGGGCCTTGTACTGGGTCAGCACCTGGATACGGCGAATGCCGGAATTGATGCAATTGGAAAGCGGAAAGTCGATGAGCCGAAACTTGCCGCCGAACGGCACCGCCGGCTTGGTCCGCCAGTCGGTGAGGTTGACCAGCCGTCCACCCCGACCACCGGCCAGAATCATGGCCAGTGTGTCCCGGGTCAGGCGACTGACAAAACGCGGATTGCTCTCGAGAAACATGGATCTGCCTTGTGCTGGTTCCCGGGCGCGGGACGTCGCATTCGGGCGACATCCGGCCGGCTTCTGACCGGTGGCCGGGAAATCCTCCATGGGCGGGTGCGTCTCGGGGTGGAAACGGCCTCGCCTTCTGTGAGGGAAACGCGAAAATGGATCAGCGTTGCCCTCGGGCAGCATACTGGCGCCCGGGGTTCGTGCCAACGTCAATGGCCGCTCGACCCACGGTGCCACGGGCGGAGGATACCGGTGCGCAACAGCCGTTTCAGGTCGGGCAGTTCATCCACATCCCACGATGATGCCAGCTCCCGCAGGCAGCCCCCGGTGCGGCGCATCTGCACGCGGCTGCGCTGCAACACACGTTTGCTGCCCCAGGGAATGGAACGCAGCAACAGGGCGGGTGGATCATCCGCGGCCAGCAGCACGTAACCCCCATCCTCCGCCGGAATGACCAGGGCATCACCCGCGGCCAGCGGGGTAAACGCCGCCTCCTGCAAAAGACTCACGGCAACGGGGGTACAGTCGGCGCCGAGGATCAGTACCCGCCCGCGTGTGCGGCCGCGCCGCCGGCTCGCACGCCACATCCGTCGCCCGAGATTCCCCGGTGGCTGAACGTGCAAGGGCAAATGCCAGCGGCGCGCGAGGCCGCGCAACCAGGGGTGATCGCGGTGGGGTGTGAGCCAGAGCTCCACCGGCAGGCCGCTGGCAACCGCCCGCTCCACCGTGGTCTCCAGAAGACGCCGATACCAGAAGCAGGCAGCCCTGGCGCCGAGGTGACGAGCGAGACGCGTCTTGACCCGTCCGGGCACCGGGCTCTTCGCAAAAATCACCAGCCGGCAATCTCCGCTCACAACGACCCCTCGCGATAAAGCCGCGCCAGCTCCCGGGGATCCGCACCGCGCCAGAATCGATAGCGCAATCGCCACATCAAAAGGACCGTCGCCATCACACCGCCCCGTTCCCAGCGCCGCGCCGATGTTCGCACTCGCTGTCGCAGACAACGGGGTCGGGACCCGGCCTTGAGCGCAGTGCTGAGGGCGATATCCTCCATCAGGGGAATCGGCGGAAACCCACCGACCGTTTCGAACCAGTCACGACGGACGAACATGGCCTGATCACCGGTCGCGATGCCGCTCAGGCGGCTGCGCTGGTTCATGCACCACTCAATGACGCGGAATGCGCTACCCGGTGCATCCAGGCGGACGTCGAACCGTCCCCAGACAGCGCCCGCGGCAACCGCTTTCAGAACCGCGCCACCGGCATGCACCGGCACCAGCGTGTCGGCATGCACGAACCAGAGCACATCACCCTTTGCCCGCGCCGCCCCGGCATTCATCTGCAGCGCCCGCCCGCGTTCCGCCGGAAAGACCCGATCCACCAGATCGGCCGCCAGCTCCGGACTGCCGTCCGTACTACCACCATCCACCAGCAGAACCTCGTGGCCCTCGCGCCGCAGTTGCTGCAGCGGTGCGAGCACCAGAAACAGGGATTCCGCCTCGTTCAGACAGGGCACGATAATCGAGAGACGGCTCATGCAATCAGCGGTACCGACCTCGGCCGGACACCCTCCTCGCGAGTCTTGGTGGCATCGTAGTTTGGTGGTACGCTTCGCGCGCTGGCAAGCAATTGCATGGGGCCGTAGCTCAGTTGGGAGAGCGCGTCGTTCGCAATGACGAGGTCGGGAGTTCGATTCTCCCCGGCTCCACCACTTTCCCGTCAGTGATTGCATGCAAAACTTCTGATCGGATCACCAAACTCTGATCCCTGGCCGGTACAGCGCCGGGCGCATCCAGAGGGGCCATCCCGTCAACCTGGGGCGCCAGGCAAGCGTTCTCCCGAATCTTCCCGCACCGTTTTTTCGCTTCGCCGCCGCCCGCATCAGGGGCATCCGGCTTCTGCATGCTGACTCGCCGGCCATCCCCGACCGGGGCAGCGACGACAATGCGCCGCGGAGTTGAAACCACCTATCCCAGCTGCGATGGACGAGTCGCGGTCCATTGCCATTCCTGCTGTTGCCACTGGTCCGGAACCAGGCGAAGCGCCCGCCCACCGGGATTCGTTCGCCTACCTCCCGGGCAGAAGCTCCGCGACGTGCTGATCGATGGTTTCGTGAATGCGCAATCGTGTGAACAGGTCGTCGGCGAAATCACCGTGCAGAAGCCCCATCAGGACACCCAACACCGCGCCGCGATGGGCGTTGTCGCCGCCGACGTTGGTGTTGGCCAGCAATGCATCCAGCGGACGTTCGCCATGGCGGCCGGCAAAATACAGCACGGCGGGCCAGGCGTCGCTGATGTAGCAGGCGCTCGACAGCCGGCCGCCGATGACGTCGCGGTCGGTTCTCTCACCGCCGATCAGCGTTGCGAGCTCGCGGCGCGGCAGACCCAGGCACGCGTCAAGCAGATCCTCGCGCATGGTCTCGACGTTGGCTGCAAACAGCCAGCGATCCAGCAGCGTCACGTAGCGTTCACAGACAGCCGCCAGCGCATCATCCGGATGGGTCAGGAACAGATGCTGGCGACACAGCGCCTGCACCTGATCCAGCGCTGTACCGGCCAGGCGTTCGGCGAAGACAATCGGCGCGATCATCACCAGACCGCCGATCGACGGCGTGTCATGGGTAACGGCGGCGCAATGCTCCGGCGGCTTGCCCAGAGCGAGATTGGCGAAAAATCCGCGATGGAACGACTCGGCATAGGTGTCGGGATGCTGCGGTGGGTCCGCGGTCATCAGCGCGACATAGTGGTCGAGAAAGGCGGCGCGGGAGTAGCGGCCGCCGGCGCTGCGCATCGAACGCATCAATGCCAGCGTGCAATAGGCGTTTAGGGTGTTGTCCCCGGCCTGCATCCCCTGGTGGTAGTGCACGTTGGGACGATTCCAGAAGGCCTTCTTTTCCTTCAGGATAATCTCGCCGACCACCTCGGGCTGACCGCCGGCACCAGCCCCGCGCCGCCCGCCGCCGGCCGTGGAATGCAGGGACATGATCGAAGACGGATGCCGCGCTGGCGGCGCCTCCAGTCGGCGGATGCCGCCCGGAAAGGCGCGATCGATGTCGGCGACGTTGTAGAACCAGTGCACCGGCATCGCCAGGGCGTCGCCGAGGAACAGGGCCCGAAGTGCACTGCGTGCGCGATCTGCCGGCGTGCTCATGGCGAACCACTCCCAATGGCTGTGCTGATGCGTTCAAGCGCCCGGTCGATGATGCCGGCCGGAGCGCCGATGTTCATGCGCATGAAACCGCTGCCCTGCTCGCCGAAGCGAACACCGGGGTTCATGCCGACGCCCGCCTCCTGAACAAGGAATTGCGCCAGGGCGTCATCCTCCAGGCCCAGGTTTCGGCAATCCAGCCAGAGCAGGAAGGTGCCCTGGGGGTCGATCACCGAGATTTCGGGGCAGTGGCGGTGGAGGAAGGTGGTGACCCGATCGCGATTGCCTTGCAGATAACGCAACAGGGCATCCAGCCAATGCCCGCCGTGGCGATAACCGGCCTCGAAAGCAGCGATGCTGAAGGGATTGCATTGCAGCGCCGGCAGGCGGTCGAACTGGCCCTGCACGGTGCCGCGCAGCTTCCCGCACGGGCAGAGCAAGGCTGCCAGCCCCAGGCCCTGGATGTTGAAGCTCTTGCCGGGTGCCACCGCGGTGATGACCGCATCCCCGGCGCCGGCAAGGTTGACCAGCAAGGTGTGAGCGGGGCGATCCGGGTAGACCAGATCGGCGTGAATCTCGTCGGAGAACACAACCAGACCATGCCGCCGTGCGATGTCCAGCAGCCGATCGAGCTCCTGTTCCGACCAGATCCGTCCGATGGGGTTGTGCGGCGAACACAGCAGCAGCAACCGGTTGTCCGTCTCGCTGGCGCAGGCTTCCAGGTGATCGAAATCCATCCGGTACTGCCCGTCGGTCAGTCGTAGCGGGCTCTCGATCAGACGCCGATCGCCGGCGCGGATGGCATCGAAAAACGGCGGGTAGACCGGCGGCATCACGATCACGCCCTCGCCCGGGCGACTGAACGCTTGCACGACGGCATGCAGCGCAGGGATTACGCCGCCGATCAGCCGGACATGCTCGCGTTGCCCGGACCAGCGGTGCCGCTGCGCGAGCCACTGCATCAAGGCGTCGAACAGGCTGTCCGGGCATTCCGTGTAGCCATACACCGGATGCCTGGCCCGCTCGATCAGCGCCTCGCTGACTGCCGGTGGCGAGGCAAAGTCCATGTCGGCCACCCACAGCGGTATCACGTCCTCGCGGCCGAATACCCTGCTGCGCGCGACCCACTTCGTGGCATGGGAGCCCGCCCGGTCGGGCGGTCGGCTGAAGGCATCACTCAAGCCCTGCGCTCCCAGACAGTCACCTCGGTGAAGCTGTGCTGGTACTTGTTGGCGGTCTCGCGGATCACGAACGGAACCTTCCGCGGTTGGCCAAGCATCCGGAAGTGGTCACCCAGCGCGTCCTGCAGCCCGTCAAGCGTCGAGTAGTTCTCGCCGTCCTTCTTGAAACCGCCCAACCAGTGCTCGCGAGGGGTGTGCTCCTGCAACCAGGTATAGGGCGAGGCAATCACCAGCAGCCCGCCCGGATTGACCCGTTCCGGAATCTGCGCCAGAAACTGAATCGGCTTGTAAAGACGGTCGATCAGGTTGCTCGCCAGCACCAGATCATAACCGGTGAACTGGGGCTTCAGATTGCAGGCGTCGGCCTGCCAGAATTGCACCCGGTCGGCAACCTCCTGCAGGCCGAGGTCGCTGAGTCGGCGTGTACGATAGGCGACCAGTTCGCCCTCTTCGACCATGGCGTAGCGCAGGCTGCCGCGCTCGGCCATCTCGACCCCCTGGGCAATGAAACGGGCCGAGAAATCCACGCCTGTCACCTGCGGAAAACGCCGCGCCAGCTCGAACGCGGAGCGACCGGTAGCGCAGCCGATTTCCAGCGCCCGGCGGCAAGGGCGCTCGCCCATGGCCTCCATCGCCAGTGCGGCAATGGCACGCGGGTAATTGGGCACGCCCAGCCATTCGTCACCGTAATGGAACTCGGCGTATTCCGAGAGCACCTTGTCGGTCTCGTAGACCCTCGCCGGCGGCGTCGCTGGCGCCTCGGAGACCACATAGCGAAAACCGGCATGCTGGAAGAAATGCCGCCGGAAGGCATAGCGCGCACTACGCAGCGTTTCATTGCCGCAGGAGATCCAAGAGCCGCCCTTGATCAGATTGTGCTGATTGTCGAAGGTCGGCGTGGTGAAGTCGTCGTACAGCGGATGCACGTCGAAACCATCGAAGGGATAGGTGGGTGTTTCGGTCCATTGCCAGACGTTGCCGACCACGTCGAAAAACCCGCCATGGGCGAACCGGTCAACCGGACAGGAGGACGCCCAATGGTCCAGATGCAGATTGGCCCCGGCCACCCGGTCGGCGGGCACATCCTCCAGCCCGGCCACGTCGTACAGGCGTTGCCATTCGTCCTCGGTGGGCAGCCGCACGGGACGGCCGGTCTCGCGAGCCAGCCAGTGACAGAACGCCTTGGCCTCGTGGTAGTTGACCTCCACCGGCCAGTTCCAGGGCATGGCGATGACCTCGGTCATCAGACGAAGCTTCCAGCCACCATCGTCAACCCAGAAACTGGGGTGTCTTGCTTCGGCGAACTCGCGCCAGGCCATGCCCTCCTCGCTCCAGACACCATCGTCGGCATAGCCGCCGGCCTCGACGAAGCGCAGAAACTCGCCATTAGTGACTAGATACCGGCTCGCCTCGAAGTCCGCCACATCGGCCCGGTGGTATCCGTACTCGTTGTCCCAGCCGTAGAACGGCGCATCAAAGGGCTTGCCGAGCCGGACCTCGCCGCCGGGCACGGCTACCAGCGTGTTCTCCGGGGCTGCCCCATGATCGCGACAGGGCTGCCAGTCGGGATGCGGGCGGACATAATCGAGGCGATGCTGACGGATCAGCACCGACGAGGTCTCCAGATGAATCCGTTCGTGCTCGATGCCCATGACGATGGGCCACCAATCGCTTTTCCAGTTGACGGGTAGCTGCAGGGGCAGGGAATCGATCAGGTGCAGGACCGCCTCGCGCACCTTGCGACGGTAATCGAACACCGCATCCACGCTGGGCCAGTCGTAGTTGGCCTCATCCAGGTCATCCCAGCTCATCTCGTCGACGCCCACCGCAAAAGTGGATTCCATCTGTGCGTCGATCCGCTCGGGCAGCAGCTTGGCCAGCATCAGCTTGTTGACGTAGAAGGTGGCCGTGTGGCCAACGTAAAAGATCAGCGGGTGCCGCAACGGAATGGACTTTTCGAAGAAGGCCTCCTCCCGCGCCAGGGTGCAGAACAACGACTCGTAGCGATCCCAGGTATCGAGAAAATAGGCGCGAATCTCGGCGCGCTTTTCGTCCACGGGGCCACCGTCGAGGCGAGGTGTGCGTTTGACCTGGAATGCTTCGGCGTTGCTCGGTAGTGCGGACTCGGCAAGGGTCATGATGTGTTGTTCTCACATTGAGCGGTTCAACCGCGTTTCAACGGACGGTTTTTCGGGAATCGGGAGCCTTCGGGTTCCGTTCGGCAACCTCTCAGGGCACGCCCCGAGAGACAAACCTGCAGACCGAGAGTTCTGCGCGCCGGCCGAAACGTGCACGGCCGGTCAGGTCGGGGTGTCTCCGGATCTGCATGCACAATCCAGGACCGCCTCGATGCCGGGCCCGGGAATCTAACCGGCGATCAATGGGCGGCATCCGCCGATGCCGTCCCGCAATTGGCCCGCAATCGCTCGAAGGAAACGCTGAGCCATGGCAGCAACGGATACCTTCGGTTACCCTTTCGCGGTCGCCGACGCCCTGGTAGCTCAGCTGGATAGAGCAACCGCCTCCTAAGCGGTAGGTCGCAGGTTCAAATCCTGCCCAGGGCACCATCCACGGATCGGCTTGAGGCATGGAAGACCTTCACGACGCGCGTCTCAACTTTGTCATCGGCAGCCTGCTGGACTGCGGTGCCCGCAACTTCATCGATCTCGGGTGTGGTGCCGGCTCGTTGTTGAAGAAGGCGCTGCTCAGCGGATATTTCGATGCCATCGTGGGTCTGGAGACGGCCGCGGACTCGCTGGCCGTGGCGCGTGCCGAACTGGCCGATTACCTCCGGGGCCCGAGTCCCGAGTTGCGCCTGATCAACGGGTCTGGCCTGGACGTACAGCCACAGTTGCAGGATTTCGACGCAATCGTCATGGTCGAGACCATCGAACACATCGATCCGCGCCAGCTATCACGCCTCGAAGACGCCCTGTTCGTCGGCTATCGCCCAAAGCATGTCATCCTGAGCACGCCCAACCGCGACTACAATCCGCTGTACGGACTGGCCGCGCACGAACTGCGCGAACCCGACCACAAGTTCGAATGGTCACGCATTCGCTTCCGCTCGTGGGGATTGCGTCTGGCCCGGCAATACGGCTACCACGCCAGATTCGCCCACATCGGCGAGGCCCACCCGGAACTCGGTTCCCCGACCCAGGCGATCCGCTTCAGCCGGATCGACGATCAACGATTCAATCCCGCCTGAGCTTGCGGCAGGTGTCCACCAGGCGGCCGACCAGCGCATCCAGCGCCGCAGCCTGGTCGCCGTCCTTCAGACTGCCGTCATCGGCGAAGGCATCGCCCGCACCGCCGACAGCCAGTTGTTTCGGCAGTACCTGAACACCGATCCCGGAGAGCAGCACACGCAAATGTGGCAGTCCCCGCAGCCCACCAAGCCCGCCGGGCGATGCCGCGGCCAATGCTGCCGTCTTGTCGGCGAAAGCGGCCAGCGGCGGCTCGTCCGCCGATTCGCGGCGGGACAGCCAGTCCACGGTGTTCTTGAGCAGGGGCGTAAAGAACCCGTTGTATTCCGGTGACGCGATGAACAGACCATCACAGGCGACAAATCGTGCCTTCAGGGCGCGGACCGCGTCCGGCAGTCCTTCGGCCTCTTCCAGATCCCCGTCGTACAGCGGCATCGGGTAATCGGCGAGTTCGAGGAGCTGCGCATCGGCGCCATGCGCCGTGGCGCGTTGGCAGGCAAGGGCAGCCAGTCGCCGGTTGAACGAGCCCTGCCGAAGACTGCCTGCGAACACCAGAATCACCGGTCTGTCGTCACTCGAGGAAGGCGTCGTCTCGCTCATGCGTCATCTCCTTGCAAACCTGCGTGTCACTGTTGATTGATGTCCTGCGGACCGCGACTGTCGCCCAATGGTTCGGACCGTGCTGCGCAGGACTCATCATCACCCTCCGGGGTCGCGCGGGCGTCGGTACCAGAACCAGGTCAGTGCGCGAAACCGGCCCGCCCACGGAAACAGGACAAAGGTCAGCAGGACCAGCATGTGCTGCCAGGGCGAAAACCAGCTCAGCTTGCGCCCGGAACTGATCACCGGCGGCACGTCGAGGATACCGAAGCGCATTCCGCTGCGCCTCGCCAGACGGCCGAGACGCCGCGAATAGCCCAGTTCCTCGCCCGCGTATACGCGCTCGTCAAAGCCTCCGATCGCCCGATGCAGATTCCGGCGAACAAACAGAAAACAGCCGGCTGCGAGACGCAGATGCCAGGATGCCTTGTTCCACAGCTTCAAGCCGTAGCCGGCGACGCCGGCAACCGGGCGATCCAGACCCACCAGCGCCCCACCACCAGCCCAGCCCTCCGCAAACGCGCGGATGACCTGCTCGATATGCACGGCGACCACGCGTGTGTCCGCATCGAGAAACAACAGACGATCCGAACGCGCTGCGCGCGCCCCGGCATTGCGTGCAGCGGCGATGCGTCGTTGCGGTTCATGCACCACCCGGGCGCCGGCACGCCGGGCAACCGTCGCAGTGTGATCGCTGGAGTCGTTATCGACGACGATGACCTCGGCAACGACACCGGACTCGGCCAGCGCTGCGTCGAGCGCCGCCAGTGTCGCCGGCAGGTACGACTCCTCGTTCCAGGCGGGTACCACGACGCTAAGCTGGAGCGGGCGCTCTGCCTTCATCAATACTTTCTCGCCTGCTGATCGGATAGGTCCGTGCGTCTGAATCCCGTAACCTCGGAGGAGGGACACCGGTTTCAATGGCGACGTTTTCAGGGAGCTCGGTCGATGGCCACACTCGAATTTCTCGGTGCCGTAGGCGAAGTCACCGGATCATGCTATCGACTGATACCGGACGAGGCGGACGCCGAAGGCTCGATTCTGCTCGAATGCGGCATGCATCAGGGCGGTGCCGCTGCCGACGCCGCCAATCGCGAAGATCTCACGTCGCTGGCAGGGACGCTATCGGCCGTCGCGCTGTCCCACGGCCATCTGGATCACGCCGGCCTGCTGCCGAAACTGGTCCGGGACGGCTACCGCGGGCCGATTCACTGCACCAACGGCACCCGGGCGCTGCTCGAGATCATGCTTGCAGACGCAGCGATGGTCATGGAACGCGACACGGACTGGCAGAACCGGAGGCGGCGTGGTCGCGAACCGCTGACACCGATCTATACCATGGACGACGTCGAGCGGACCCTCGATCAGTGCCAGGGGCACGGCTACGGTGAAGTGGTTCATCTGCCGTCGGGAATTCGCCTGGTCTTCCGCGATGCCGGACATATCCTCGGTTCGGCCTGCGTCGACCTCATGGTGCCGTCCGCCGGACGTGAACGACGGCTCGTTTTCTCGGGAGATCTCGGCAATCCCGACTCGGTACTGATGCGCGCCCCGGAACGCCTTCAGGATGCGGATATCGTCCTGATGGAAAGCACCTACGGGGACCGCGACCACCGCTCCCTGGAGGAGACACTTCTGGAGTTCCAGCAGGTACTGAACGAGGCACACAAGGGCGGTGGCAATGTGCTGATCCCCGCGTTCGCGGTCGGTCGCACGCAGGAAATCCTGTATCACCTCAGTCGTCTGCACCACGCCGGTTCCTTGCCCCAGACACGGATCTTTCTCGACAGCCCGATGGCCATTCGCGTGACCGATCTGTATGCAAGATATCGGGAGCTGCTCGACCCCGAAGACCTGCGCATCCTGCATCAACTGGCCGCCGGCGATCCGGCGCAGTATCTCCCGGGCCTGCGCCGCACGAGAACCGTTGAAGAGTCCATGGCCATCAACCGGGTGCATGGCGGCGCCATTATCATCGCCGGCGCCGGCATGTGTAGCGGCGGACGCATCCTGCATCATCTTCGGGAGAACATCGGCAAGCGGGCCACCCGGATCATCATTGTCGGGTTTCAGGCTGCAGGCACCCTCGGTCGACAACTGGTGGATGGCGCCAGCTCGGTACGCATTCTCGGTGATACCCTGGACGTTCGCGCCTCCGTCCATACCATCGGCGGCTTTTCCGCCCATGCCGGCAAGAGCCAGTTGCTGGCCTGGGCCGGCGCCTTCCGCAATCGACCCCGGTTCTACCTGGTCCATGGTGAGCCCGCTGCACAGGAGGCCCTGCAACAGGCAATGCAGGACCAGCAGATGGATGCCCGCATTCCCGCCCCCCTGGACAGGATCGACCTTTGAGGAGACACGGATTTATTCCCGCGTCTGCGTTGGAGAGCGCATTGTTTCCGAGGCAAGGCGCGCTGCCGGTCCGGTAACAGAAACGCCCGGCCCCGAGCTGGCATCGCTTATGCATTGGTTGCTCGTGACCCGTGCCGGTCCGGCACCCCAACGACCGCAAACGGGCGCGGTGTTCGATCCGACGCATGCATCCGCTGCATGCGGGTGCAAAGGGGTCCATTACTGCTGCATAACGGTGCGTACGGTTGACTCTCGACACTATCGACATTCTCTGGATTGCCCTTTGTGCCGGTCTCGTCTTCATGATGCAGGCGGGATTCCTTTGCCTTGAATCCGGACTGACGCGAAACAAGAACGCGACCAATGTGGCGATCAAGAATGTCGCGGACTTCGGCGTCGCCGTCGCACTGTTCTGGGCCTTCGGGTTCGCTCTCATGTTCGGCATCAGCGCCGGCGGCTGGGTCGGCAGTAGTCATTTCCTCACCAATGTCGGCCACGGGGCAGAAGCCTGGCTGGCCGCATTCTTCCTGTTTCAGGTCATGTTCTGCGCCACCGCCGCGACCATCGTCTCCGGCGCAGTGGCCGAGCGCATGCGCTTCGTCTCCTATCTGATCGTTACCGCGCTGGTCGCGGGACTGATCTATCCCGTCTTCGGCCACTGGGCCTGGGGCGGCGTCTTTCACGGCGAACCCGGCTGGCTTGCAGCTCTCGGTTTCGTCGACTTTGCCGGTTCGACCGTGGTGCACGGCGTCGGCGGCTGGGTCGCCCTCGCGGCCGTTCTCATCATCGGGCCACGCGCCGGCCGGTTTACCGATGACCGGAAAACCGGCTATGCCATCAATGCAGGCAATCGGCCGATGGCCATGCTCGGCGGGCTGCTGCTGTTTCTGGGCTGGTTCGGTTTCAATGGCGGCAGCACCTTCGCCTTCGATCAGACGGTACCCGGCATTCTCACCAATACGACGCTGGCCGCGGTATCCGGCTCGCTGATCGCGATGGCGCTGGGCTGGCGTCTGCGCGGTTACGGCGAAGTGGTGTATGCCCTGAACGGCAGCATTGCCGGCCTGGTGGCCATTACCGCCTCGGCCCATGCGGTCAGCTCAACCCAGGCCATGCTGATCGGGCTCGCCGGCGGCACGGTCATGGTGCTGACCGATGACTGGCTGCAACGCAAGCGGATCGACGACGCGGTGGGTGCGGTGCCGGCCCATCTCGCGGCCGGCATCTGGGGCACGGTGGCCGTGGCCCTGTTTGGCGACCTGGACACCCTGAATACCGGACTCTCACGCGGTGAGCAGCTCGGCGTGCAGATCATGGGCATCGTCGTTTGCGGCGCGTGGGCCTTCGGCGTTGCCTGGATCGTCCTGCGCGGCATTGATCGCTGGCAGCCGCTGCGGGTCAGCAGCGAGGCAGAGCGCATCGGTCTCAATGTGTCCGAGCATGGTGCCCACACGGAACTGCAGGCCCTGCTGGAAACCATGCAACAGCAACAGACGGGGCAGGACCTGGCGGTGCGCGCTCCGGTCGAACCATTCACCGAAGTCGGTCAGATCGCGAGCAGCTACAACCGCGTGATGGACGCGCTGGAACGCGCTGTCGGGCAAACCCGCTCGATCATTCGCGATATCCGGGACGGGGTCGTGACCACTACGCCGGAAGGTCTGGTGCGCAGCCTGAACCCCGGGGCCGAGGAGCTGTTCGATGTCGCGGCCGGAGAGGCCATCGGGCAACCCCTGACTTCCCTGCTCGGCGAGCATGGCATCGCGAACAGTCAGGGCTGGAAACCCGGTGCTCGTTTCGAATTTCAGCTTTCGCGGGAGTCCGGTAGAACTCGCGTGCTGGAGGTGTCGGTCAGCGAAAGCGCGTTGCCCGGAGAAACCCTGTTGACAGGCATGGTGCGGGACGTCACCGAACGCAGGCGTATTCAGGACGAGATGCAGCACCAGCGAGAGCTGGCCGAGGTGACCCTTGCCTCGATCGGCGACGCCGTGATCACGACCGATGAGTCGGGCACGGTCAAATACCTGAATCCGGTGGCGGAACTGCTGACCGGCTGGCAACTGCGGGAAGCGCGGGGCATGGATGTCAGGCAGATCTTCAGGTTGCGCGACGAACTCACCGGTGACTCACTCGACAACCCGGCAAGAACCGTACTGGCCATCGGCCGGGAAAGCCGCCGCCCGGGACATGCCCTGCTCATCCGTCAGGACGGCGAGACCATCGCGGTCCGCGATATCGGCGCGCCCATCCGTGACCGGCATGGCCATCTGATCGGTTGTGTGCTGGTCTTTCATGACGTCAGTGCGACCCTGCAACTCACCCGTGAGCTTAGTCATCAGGCCAGCCATGATGCCCTGACCGGCGTGCCCAATCGCCGCGAGTTCGAACGCCGCTTGGGCGCTCTGCTCGGCACCAAACGATTGGCCGACAGCCATCATGTGCTGTGTTATCTCGATCTGGACCAGTTCAAGGTCGTCAATGACACCTGCGGGCATGTCGCCGGCGACGAACTGCTGCGGCAGGTCACCGCCCTGCTGCGGGGCCGGATCCGCGAAAGCGACGTGCTGGCCCGACTGGGCGGTGACGAATTCGGCATCCTGTTTCTCAACTGCCCGCTGGACAAGGCCATGGGACTCGCCGAAGGCCTGCGCCAGAGCATCCAGGAGTTCCGCTTTTCCTGGGACGACAGGAGCTTCGCCATCGGCGTGAGCATCGGCGTGGTGCCGATGGACGGGGAACAGACCGACCTGGGCAGACTCCTGGCGACCGCCGATACCGCCTGCTATGCCGCCAAGGAAGCCGGGCGCAATCTGGTCTGGCTATACCGCGAAAACGACAGCGACGTACAGGCACAGCGGGGGCAGATGCAATGGGTCAGCCGCATCCGCCAGGCGCTTGACCAGGATCGATTGCGCCTTTTCGTGCAACCGATCGTGGCGCTGGAACGCGAGCATGTCGGTCCCTCGCATTATGAAATCCTGGTCAGGCTTGAGGAGGACGGTGAACTGATCGCCCCGGGCTCTTTCATCCCCGCAGCCGAGCGTTACGGCCTGATGGTGGAAATCGACCAGTGGGTGATCGGCAATACCCTGTCATGGCTCGGTGATGCCTGCCGCAGCGGCGAACAGCCGCAGGCAACCTTCTGCATCAATGTCTCCGGCGCGTCACTCAGCAGTCCTGCCTTCCGGCAGATGGTGGTGGCCAAACTACGGGACAGCAACCTCTCCGCCGGCGCCGTCTGCCTCGAGATCACGGAAAGCGCGGCCATCGCCAACCTGTCCAAGGTGGTGGACCTTATCCGCCAGCTGAAACCACTGGGATGCACTTTCGCGCTCGATGATTTCGGCAGCGGCCTGTCCTCGTTCGCCTATCTCAAGGCCCTGCCGGTGGATTATCTGAAGATTGATGGCAGCTTCGTCCGTGATCTCGAACATGACCCGGTGGATCTGGCCATGGTGCAGGCGATCAACACCATCGGCCATACGATGGAGCTGAAAACGGTCGCCGAATTCGTCGAAAGCGAGGCGATCCTGGAGCGGTTGCGCGAGATGGGCGTCGACTACGCGCAGGGCTACCATATCGGCAGACCACAACCGCTGCTGGACCTGCACCCGGTGCGGATGATGCCGCGTTAAGGAGACGCTGATCCATGCGCATGTTCGCGTTGGATCGACCAGCGGTTTCCACGAAACGCTGGTCACGATAGCCCATGCTGCCGGGCGCGGCGCATCGCCCCGCCTGACAGTACCGTTGGTTCCCATCACGCCGGCTGGCGTGGATACTCGCAGGTTGTAATCGCCATGCATGCTGATCCCATGACCGACATCCCGGCCCTGACCCCGGCAGACCATCGCCGGGCCATTCCGGACTGGCCGGGCAACCTGGCAAGCCGCTGCCCGATCCTCGGTCTTGCCGGCTGGAGTGGTGCGGGCAAGACGACGCTGCTGGCACGCCTGATTCCTCCGCTGCGTGCCGATGGACTGCGGCTGGCAGTGATCAAGCATGCTCATCATCATTTCGATGTGGATTATCCGGGCAAGGACAGCTACGTGCTGCGTGAGGCCGGCGCACTGGAAATTCTGGTGAGTTCGGGGCGGCGGCGCGTGCTGATTCAGGAGAAACCACCGACACCGGATCCGGTGCTGCGGGACGAACTGGCGCAACTCGATCAGAGCCGGCTGGATCTTGTACTGGTCGAGGGCTTTCGCGACGAGATATTTCCCAAACTGGAGGTCTTCCGCAGCGGCGTCGACCGGGGCTTCCGCTTTCCCGAGGACCAGGCGGTACTGGCCCTGGCCAGCGACTTGCCGCCGCCGGCGGATGCCCGCCCGCTCCCGCGCTTCGACCTGGACGACATCCCTGCCATTCTGGACTTCGTGCGGCGCCTGCAAGAAATACAGCGAACTATCCTGTGACGCGATCCCGCAGGTAAACCGGTTGCGCCTCGCTGGCTGTCTGCACCTCGCCGCGCCGCCATCCGTCGAGGCCGTGGGGCAGCAGATAGCGGGCGTCCGGCAGTGCTGCGGGCGCCATCCCCGTCGGTGTGCGGCCGATGGCGTCCCGCATGGCCTCGCCATGGGCTGCCCATCCGGTGCCGGCCGCCAGCCAATCGGACCAGTCCGCCGGCAGTGCGACCCTCCCGGGTGGCATTACCTGCTCGGCCGTCAGCGCCCGGAACAGCGTGTCTTCGGGACGGCGCTCGCAAGGGACCCAGTAGACCTCGCCCATGCGCGCATCCATGGCCACGGCGACGCGGCTTGCCCCGGTATCGGCAGCAGCTGTCTCGGCCACGGCCAGCAAGGTGGACACGCCCACCAGCGGACAGCCAAGACCACTCGCCAGGCCCTGCGCCACGGACACACTGATGCGCACGCCGGTAAACGCCCCGGGCCCGCGCCCGTAAACCAGCAAGTCGATATCTCCGCGTTGCAGCCCGCTTTCAAGAAGCAGGCTGTCAATCATCGGCAATAGCTCGCGGGCATGGCCACGCGGCACCACCTTGTGCCGGGACAGCACGCGGTCGCCGACCTGCAGCGCCACGCTGCAGGCTTCGGTACAGGCATCCAGCGCCAGGGTGACCGGGTGGCTAGGCAAGGCCGTCCTCCGCGGGATCAGCGTCGGCAGAGGCGACGTCGGTGTCGAAATCGAACTCCATCTGAACGTCCTCCGGGTCTGCCTCCAGCACCGGCGTCAACGGCGTCGAGGTCACGACCTGCGGCACCGCTCGATACGCTTCCTGATCGGCAACCGAAATATTGTCGCCAACGCGATCACGGTGCCAGCCATAGACGGCAATACTGACGCCGATAATGGCGAAGCCCAGAAACAGCGCCTGACTGCCCATCGCGCTCATCATCATCGACAGGAGCAAGGGACCGAGAATCATGCCGACACCGTGCACCAGCAGCAATGTGGCGCTGGCCGGAACACGCTGATCGGGTTCCATGAAATCGTGGGCCAGCGCCAGCCCGAGCGCATAGACCGTGAAGTTGAGGCCGCCCCAGAACACGGCCAGACCGATGATCAGCGGAAGGGACGGTTGCTGCACACTTGCGATCACGAGACTGACCAGGGCGACCAGAGTGGTGACCACCATGATCATCTTGCGTCGGTCGAACCGGTCGGACAGACGGCCGATCAGGTACTGGAGCAACAGGCCGCCCAGGATCGCCGACCCCATGAAACTGGCCACATCGTTGGTGGAAAACCCCATGGCCACGGCAAAGACCGGGCCGAGGGCGAAGAAACCGCCGTTGCTCAGACCGGCACCGAAGGCGGTGCCCATGGCCATCGGCGAAATCCGGTACAGGCCGCGCAGACCGACACCGCGCGTGACGCGGATCTCCGGCGAGCTGACCCGGGCCAGTGCCACCGGCACCAGTGCCGCCGCCATCAGGATGGCGGCCAGACTGAACAGCTGATAGCCGCTCACATCCCAGACATTGAGCAGGAATTGCCCGGAGCCGAGGGCGACCGACGTGACGATGACGTAAACGCCCAGAACCTGCCCGCGGTATTCGCGTGGCGTCTGATCGTTGAGCCAGCTCTCCGTGACCATGTAGAGACCGGCCACGGCGAATCCGAACGTGATCCGCATGGCGGCCCAGAGCCAGGGATCCACATGCAGGCCGTGCACCAGCGCCGCGCAGGCAGCAATGGCCGCGAACGCCGCAAAGCAACGGATGTGGCCGACCTTCTGGATGATGCGCGTACTGGTCAGCGTCGCGATGACAAAACCGACCGAATAACAGGCCATGACCAGGCCGATGACTTCCGGTCGCAAACCCTCGACGCCCATGCGCACGGCCAACAGCGTGCCCAGCAGACCGCCACCGAGCAGGAGAATGCCCATTGACAGAAACAGTGGAAAGAGCGACCCAAGTGTTCTCAGCATGCAATCGGCACTTGCGGCAAACCGGCCTTTGGTTTGCGGATGGTACAGCATCGTCCGGCCTGCTCGAGACCCGGGAAACATCAAGGAAGCGCTGGTGTATTCCGGCGGCCGGGTCCCCGACCGGTTTCGGCTCCCGGGACGCGTTGCGTCGACGGCCCGGTAGCGACGGCTACCGAACCGGCACCGCGCCTTGCCAGGCTGCCAGAATCGACTCGAGCGCGAACGCGGGAATAAATCAGCGTCTCCTTAAAGGAGCCGTAAACGCGAAAGAAACGAGGAACGAAAAGGCAGCAAAGGGATTAACAGGAAAACGAAAATCGCCTATTAAAAAAAGAAACACCTCAGCTCCCCAGTCGTTATTCGAATTGACAAAACTTACAAAAATACTGCATAATTATGATCTTGCAATCAAACTCACGACTTCGATGCCCGGTAACTCCCTGCTGATCCGGCAAATGCCAGGCAACCTGGCTGGCGGACGCGGAGCTATACTACGGACAGCATCGACCATGCGCCGACATGAGCGGCAAAGGGATGGCCTTTGAACGACTCGACGCCCGACCATGACGGGGTTCGTTTCCGCACCCCGACCGTTGCCGACGGTGCTGCCGTATGGCGCCTTGTTACCGAGTCCGGTGTCCTCGATCCCAACTCGAGCTATTTGTACCTCCTGCTCTGCAAGGACTTCGCCGAGACTTGCGTCATCGCCGAGGTAGCCGGCCGTGTGGTGGGCTTCGTGACCGGTTATCGCCCGCCCTCGCGGCCGGGGAGCGTCTTCCTCTGGCAGGTGGGCGTGGATGCGTCGATGCGCGGACACGGGCTCGGCAAGCGACTGGTCAGCGCGTTCCTGCAAAGTCCCGGGGCGGCCGGCGCTGACACCCTGGAAACGACCATCTCGCCATCCAATACGGCATCCCGGGGCCTGTTCGGTGCCATCGCCCGCGATATCGGGGCCGAGATGCAGGTCGGGCCCGGATTCACCCAGGCCGACTTTCCGCCGGAGGGTGACCACGAGGACGAAGAACTCTATCGCATCGGACCGCTTCAGGCCGATCGCATCAAACAACTGACGCTTTGAGAGGACGGAATAATGACCATTGATTCAATGGCAACGATTACCGATAACGAATCGCAGGTTCGGAGTTATATCCGAAACTTTCCAGCGGTTTTCAAGAAAGCGAAGGGCTCCTGGATCGAAGATATCGAAGGCAATAAATACCTCGATTTCTTTGCTGGTGCCAGCGTGCTGAATTACGGGCATAACCATCCCGAATTGAAAAAGGCGCTGATCGATTATCTCAGCGATGACAACATCACCCACAGCCTGGATATGGCGAGTGTGGCGCGCGGCGAATTCCTCGAGGCCTTCCGGCGGATTATTCTCGAGCCGCGCAACATGGACTATCGGGTGCAGTTCCCCGGGCCGACCGGGACCAACGCGGTGGAAGCGGCGCTGAAGATCGCGCGCAAGGTGAAGGGTCGCGAGAAGATCATGTCGTTCACCAGTGCCTTTCACGGCATGAGCCTGGGGTCGCTGTCGGTCACCGGCAACGCGTTCAAGCGTCAGGGCGCGGGGCTGCCGCTCACCCACAGCGACTCCATGCCCTACTGCAACTACTTCGGACCGGAACAGAACACCATCGAGTACATCGATCGCATGCTCGCCGACTCCGGCTCCGGCATGGACACCCCGGCCGCGGCCATCGTCGAGACGGTCCAGGCCGAGGGCGGCGTGAACGTTGCGGAAAAGGAATGGCTTCAGGGCCTCGAGCAGCTCTGCCGCAAGTACGACATGCTGCTGATCGTCGATGACATCCAGACCGGCAACGGCCGCTGCGGTGGTTTCTTCAGCTTCGAGGAAGCCGGCCTCAGCCCCGACGTGATCACGGTATCGAAGTCGATCAGCGGCTACGGCATGCCGCTGGCGCTGACCCTGATCAAGCCCGAATACGACCTCTGGGAGCCGGGCGAGCACAACGGCACATTCCGCGGCTTCAATCCGGCCATGATCACGGCCAAGCGGACGCTGGAACTGTTCTGGCAGGACGACACCTTCGAGAAGGATGTTGCCCGCCGCGGCAAGATGATGCGGGACTTCCTGACCAATCTCAGCGAGAAGTATCCGGAAACCGGCGGTTGTCCGACCGATCGCGGCACCTGCATCTCCCCGACGAAGAGCTGCCCCAACGGCGGCGGCTGCCCGCGCGGCCGCGGCATGATGCAGGCGCTGGAGTTCGCGAACCATGACCTGGCAAGCAAGATCTCCGAGGTCGCTTTCCGGCACGGTCTGATCGTCGAGACCGCCGGGCCGAACGATCAGGTGCTCAAGCTCCTGCCGCCGCTGACCACCAGCGACGAGGACCTCCAGCGGGGGCTCGACATCATCGAGAAAAGCCTGGTCATTGCTCTGGACGAACTCGGTCTTCGCAAGAAAGCCGCCAGCGAGTAAACCCCGCTCAGGCCGTTTGCCCATCGGGGAATGCGCCCCGGCTGGCGGACGGCCTTTGCTTTTTCTCTCGAAGAAAGACAGGAGCAGCCATGAAGATCGTCAGACTGAAGGACATCATCGGCACGGATCGTGACGTCTCGGGTCCGGGCTGGAAAAGTCGCCGACTGCTGTTGAAGAAGGACGGCATGGGCTTCTCCTTCCACGAGACCATTATTCCGGCGGGTGCCGAGTTGCATCTCTGGTACAAGAACCATCTGGAGGCCGTCTATTGCGTCGCCGGCAACGGCAGCATCGAAGATCTGGCCACCGGCGAAGTGCATCAGATCGAAGACGGCACATTGTATGCGCTGGACAACCATGACCGGCATATCCTGCGGGGCGGCACCGAGGACATGCGTCTGATCTGCGGATTCAACCCGCCGGTCACCGGTCGCGAAACCCACGACGAAGACGGATCCTACAATCTTGTAGAGGACTGACGTTGCGAGCCGCCCGGGTCTTCTGCATGGCAGCAGGCCCGGGGCTGGCAGCAGCTCGCTCAGGACGCCTGGTGCGCGATGCGGTTGTTGCGCAGGAATGTCTCGACGATACCGCTGTCCCGCGTGCGACTCATGGGGGGCAGGCTGTCGAGAAACTGACGGCCGTAGGACTTGCTGACGAGACGCGGGTCGCCAATCATGAGCACCCCGGTATCCGCCTGGTCACGGATCAGGCGCCCCACCCCCTGACGCAGCGCGATCACCGCCTGCGGCAACTGGAAGTCCCGGAAAGGATTACCCGCATGCCGACGCAGATGGGCAATCCGCGCCTCGTTCACCGGATCCGCCGGTGAGGCGAACGGCAGACGGTCGATGCACACCACCGACAGCGCCTCGCCCTTGACGTCCACACCCTCCCAGAAGCTCGCAGTACCCAGCAGGACCGCGTCACCCGCCTCGCGGAACCGGTCCAGCAGCAGATGCTGGGATGCCTCGCCCTGCACCAGCAGCGGGTAGGAACAGCGTTCACGCAGCCAGTCCGCACCCTCGCGCAGGGCGCGGTAACTTGTGAACAGCAGAAACGCCCGCCCTTCGCTGGCCTGGACCAGGCGCCAGGCATGCTCGAGATAGGCCAGGTTGTACCCCGGATCGTTCGGCTCGGGCAGGCCTCGGGGCACGAAAAGCACCGCATTGTTGGCATAGTCGAACGGGCTTTCCAGCCGCACGCTGCGGGTCTCTTCCGGCAAACCGAGACGTCGCCGGAAATGGCCGAAGCCGCCGGCCACCGAGAGCGTCGCCGAGGTGAATACCCAGGCGCCGGGGTGTCGCTGCATCTGCGCCTGCACCTGCTGACCGACATCCAGCGGGGTCAGCCGCAACATGAACGACTGACTATGGGTCTCGAACCATTGCACCGCGTCGCTGGACTTCCCCGGTGCGGCGAATTCAGCCAGGCCCCGGGCCAGCGCATCGCACCGGCGATGACAGGCCTCGAGCCCTTTGCCCCGCGCCGCCATCTGTTCCAGCAGTTCCCGCAAGGCGTCAAGTGACTGCGACAAGGTCTGCATGCCGTCGATCACCTCGACGCGCTGCGCCACGCTGGCCCAGGCAGCACGCTGGGGACGCTCCCCGAGGCAGAGACGGAAGTCGAGAACCGCCTTGCGCAGATCGGCCATCAGGCCCGGCAACTCGGGCTGGTCGCCGCCCTCGCGCAGATCCTCGGCGGTGACATCGCGCAACAGGTCCATGAACTGGCGCGCGCTGATGGCTATGCCGAAGAACTGCGCCGCGACCTCCGGCAACTGATGCGCCTCATCCAGAATGTAGGCATCGGCACTCGGCAGAACCTCGCCATGACCGCCTTCCTTGAGTGCCATGTCCGCCATCAGCAGGTGATGGTTGACCACCACCACGTCCGCTTCCTGGGCGCGTTTGCGGGCCTCCATCAAAAAGCAGTCGCCGTAATCGGGGCAATCCTGGCCAAGGCAATTGTCGACGGTGGAGGTCGCGCGACCCCAGACCGGACGGTCGGCAGGAACCGCTGCCAGTTCGGCGATATCACCACTGCGCGTAGTCCCGGCCCATTGCCGGATCTGCTGCAGTTCGCGGCCGGTGTCCGCGCGCTCGAATCGCTGGTCGATCTCGGCATGCTGCAGACGATAACGGCAGAGGTAGTTGGAACGGCCCTTGAGCAGGGCCACGCGCACGGGTAGTTCAAGGGCCTTGCGCACCAGCGGCAGATCCTTGTGGAAGAGCTGATCCTGCAGCGTGCGGGTACCGGTGGATATGATCACCCGTCCACCGCTACGCAGGGCCGGCAACAGATACGCGAACGTCTTGCCGGTCCCGGTGCCGGCCTCGGCAATCAGATCCTCACCGGTGCCGAGCGCCGCCTCCACGGCTTCGGCCAGCGCCTGCTGTTCCTCGCGCGGCTGGAAACCCGCCACCGCACCGGCCAGCGGACCGTCGGTCCCGAGGAGATCGCGCATGGAGGACATTCAGCGCTGACCGCCGAGACGATCGGCCCGCTGTCTCGCCTCCTCGGCACCGCCATCGTCGCCGGCCAGTTCCCGGGCGACCGCAATCAATTCCCAGTTCCGCTGCATCAGCGAGCGACGGCCATCCGCATAGCGATTTGATCGCATGGCCATGCTTTCGGCCTGCGCGAGATCCCCCTCGCGATAACGCACCACCGCCAGGTTGTGCCAGAGGACCGGATTATGCGGTTCCACTCGCAACGCACGCTCGAGCAGTGATGCCGCGCGGTCATGTTCGCCGGTGGCGGAGGCCTGGTCTGCCTCGGTCTGCAAAGCGACCACTGCGGCACTGGCACGGGAGGGCTCCTCCGGCGGCGGTTCCTCCGGTTCGGGTTCGGGTTCCGGCTCCTCGACACGCGGATCCGGCTCGCGCTCGCTCGGCGGCAGCGGTCGCTCGGGCTCCGGCGGCGGCGGACGCCGTTCCGGCGGCACCACGGCACAAGCGGACATCAGCAACAGGCCCGCAAGGGCCGATCCGATTACACGCCATGTCATTGAAACAATCCTCTGAACCAGTCCGCCACGCCGCCATCGGCCCCGGAATCACTGCCGGCGGGCCGGCAGTCACGACTCGGCTCGGGGCCATGGCCACGACTATAGGGCAAGGGCCGAACCCCGGCACAGCCTTCCTCGGCACGACGGCCGGTCGCCGTCTCGATCCACAGGGTTTCCACGCCCTCCGGCGGCCGCAGTTGCAGTGGCGCCGGATTGATCACGCTGACCGCATCGGCCCAGATCGGCAGAGCGCCACTGGCCCCGGTGAGATCGGTCGCCGTATTGTCGTCGCGTCCCAGCCAGACCACGCCCAGCAGATCACCACCGAAACCGGCGAACCAGCTGTCGCGGTGATCATTGGTGGTTCCGGTCTTGCCTGCAATCAGGAAGTCGCTGGGCAGGAAACGGTAGGCGCCGCGACCCGTACCTTCACGCATCGCCGAAACCAGCGCGGTCGTGGTCAAGTGAACCGGCAACGGATCGAAGGCGCGGTCGGTGGACAGCGGGTACCGGTTCAGCGGTGTGCCATCCTGCTCCGTCACCTCACGCACCGAGCGCAGGGGATTGCGGAAACCGCCGGCGGCGATGGTCTGGTACATCTGCGCCACTTGCAGTGGCGAAAGCTCCTGGGTACCCAGCAGGGATGACGGGTAAAGCCGTCGGTTCACCGGTCCGCCGAGACGCTCCACCGTGGTCTGCACCGCGGGCAAACCGAGATCCATGCCCAGCCGGATCGTCGGAATGTTGAGCGAAAACGCAAGACTGTCCACCAGCGGCACCGAGCCGCGGAAACGACGATCGAAATTCATGGGCTCCCAGCGCTGACCGCGACCGTCATCGATCACCAGCGGCGAGTCATCCAGCAGGCTACCGAGACCATACCGGTCCGGCGACTGCAGCGCAGTGAGATACACCGCCGGCTTGATCAGCGAGCCGATCGGTCGACGGGCATCGACCGCGCGATTGAAACCGGCGTAACGGGGATTCCGGCCACCCACAAGTGCCAGTACTTCGCCGGATTCTGGGTCGACCATGACCGCAGCGGCTTCGAGCGCGTCGTCGCGCCCCTCCAGCTGCCGCGAAATGGCGTTTTCCGTGGCCGCCTGAATGCCCGGCGCCATGGTGGTGAAGATACGCAGGCCCTCGGTACGCAGATCTTCCTGACGATAATCCCGGCGCAGATCCTGCTGCACCAGCGCAAGAAACCCCGGATAGCTGCGCGCCGGCCCGGCTGCCCGCGCCCGGACACCGAGCGGCGCCTCACTGGCGGAGGCAGCCACCGCCTCGCTGATCACGCCCTCGCTGGCCATGACCCGTAACACCTGGTTGCGGCGGGTCTGCGCACGCTCCGGATTACGCCGTGGGTCGTACAGCGACGGCCCGCGAATCATCGCCACCATCAGGGCATGCTGCTGCAGGTCGAGCGATTGCAGAGGTTCGCCGAACAGAAACTGGGAGGCCAGGCCGACGCCATGGATCGAACGATCACGATCCTGTGCCAGATAGACTTCGTTGAGATAGGACTCGAGAATGTCGTCCTTGCTGTATCGGCGCTCCAGTAGCAAGGCCATGACCGCCTCGTTGATCTTGCGCACGAAGGTCCGATCGCTGGTCAGATAGAAATTCTTGACCAGCTGCTGGGTCAGCGTGCTGCCCCCCTGAACGACTCGTCCGGCACGGACATTGGCCCAGGCGGCGCGGGCGATACCGGTCAGCGAAATCCCCCAGTGACCGTAGAAGTCGCGATCCTCGACGGCCAGCAGGGCATCGATCAGGGGCTGGGGCACGTCCTCGAGACGCACCAGCAGACGATCTTCCCGATGGCCCGGATAGATATTGCCGATGCGCGCCGGATCCAGGCGTGCGATGGCGATGGACTCGCCGGTTTCCGCATCCCGCAACTGACTGACGCGGCCATTGCTGATGCTCAGGCGCAGACGCCGCGCCGGCTCCGCCCCATCCCACAGCTGGAAGGCCCGGGTCGACAGAATGAAATCACCGCCCTCCCGACGCCAGGTGCCGGACCCACCGGACGAGGCGGTTTCGCTGTATTCGAGGGCGCGCAGTTCTTCGGTCAACTGGTCCAGGTTCAGGCGGCGCCCTTCATAGAGTTCCAGCGGCCGCGCGTAAACGGTTGCCGGCACCGACCAGCGCTTGCCCTCGAACTGGCTCTGCACCGTCTGATCCAGCCAGACCGCCCACGCGGAGCCAGCCAGCGCAAGCAGGACGAACACGACCAGGAACAACCGCAACCAGGGAAAGCCCCTACGTCGGGCTCGACGCTTGGGGGAAGCTTTTCGTTTGCTGGGACGCTTGGCCATGATGCTGTCGACAACCGTCCCGTCAGGGACTCAGAAGGATTACAACCAGATGGAGCGCTGGCGTGGCTTGAAATTGGCCCAGACGCCGAACAGTCCGACGACAAGGAACCCGGCAAGCGTCCAGATCGGCAGACTCAGGCCGAAGATCTCGTGGACATCGGCGCATTCGCCGGAGCCCTCCAGCACCATGCGGAGCACGTCAGACAACGGAAACGTGCTCATCATGTAGTCGAGGCCCGGCCCGCAGGCCGGCACCTCCTCCGGTGGCAGACTCTGGAGCCAGACATGTCGACCGGCAATCGCCGTTCCGGCCCCCGCGACCAGCAGGACCAGGGTGCCGTAGACGTAGCGCCCCCAGTCTTTCGGTCCATGCAACATGGCAATGATGAAGACCACCGCCATGCCGGCCACCGCCATGCGCTGGAGAATGCACAGCGGACAGGGCTCGAGGCCCATGCCGTGCTCCATGTAATAGGCAGCAACCAGCATCATCACGCAGGCAAGAAAACCGAAGAGATTCGAGAGTCGCAGGCCGCGACGCTCCATCCAGCTCAGGGTCATTGAACCTTATCCCGCAGGCTGCTTCCGCCAAAGAAGCGCAAAGTGTAACAAAATCATTGGCGGCGGCATTGTGTTGCCGTTCCGCGAATCAGCGACCGGGCGCTTGCGGGGTAGACGCGGTAAGGCGCGGCGTCAGAGACGGGATGCGTGGAGTGCCTGATCCACGGCCTGCACGGCGAGCCGGGCGCATTGCACACGCCCCGGGAAATGAAGGACACGCGCCATCGGCTGCAGCGATTCAGGCAGGATCCCGGCTTCGGCATCGCCGCTCAGCACGGCCTCGAACTGCCGGCAGATTGTCCTGACGGTATCGGTCGACCGACCCTTCAGCAGCTCTGTCAGCAGGGAGGCCGAGGCTGTGGCGACGGCACAGGAATCGCCGAGGAAAGCCAGATCCTTGACCCGACCATCCGCGACCCGGAGAAAGATCTCCACGGTATCGCCGCAGACCGGATTATGCGCCAGCGCACGGGATCGCGGAGGCTCGATCCGGCGAAAATTCCGCGGTGCCCGGTTGTGATCGAGAATCACGGCCTGATAGAGGTCGGCCAGATCCGTCATCGTCCGAACAGATCGTGCACCTTGTGCAGGGACGCGATCAGGGCATCCACCTCTGCGCGCGTGTTGTAGGCCGCGAACGAGGCGCGCGCCGTCGCCGGCACACCATAGCGCTGCATGACCGGCTGTGCGCAGTGATGGCCGGCACGGATGGCGATGCCATCGGCATCGAGAATGGTACCGATATCATGCGGATGCGCATCCTCCATGACAAAGGACAGGATCCCGGCCTTGTCGGCCGCGGTGCCGATGATGCGCAAGCCCGGAATGTCGGCCATCTGGGCCTCGGCGTAGCGCAGCAGATCTGTCTCATGCGCCAGCACGGCAGCCGGATCCAGCGCCTGAAAATAATCGATCGCCGCACCCAGTCCGATGACACCGCCGATATTCGGCGTGCCGGCCTCGAAACGGGCCGGCGGCTCGGCAAATTCCGTGCGCTCGAAGGTGACACTGCGAATCATGTCACCACCACCCTGCCATGGCGGCATGGCCTTCAGGAGGTCGTACTTGCCGTACAGCACACCCACACCGGTGGGGCCGTATAGCTTGTGTGCGGAGAAGACATAGAAATCGCAATCCAGATCCTGCACGTCCACCGGCATGTGCGGCGCCGCCTGGGCCCCGTCCAGCAAAATCGTCAGACCGTGGCGCCGGGCAAGCTGCACGATCTCCCGGGCCGGATTGATCGTGCCGAGCGCGTTCGACACCTGCATCACGCTGATGAAACGGGTTCGCGACGTGATACGGCTGGCCACGTCCTCCAGCGACAGCTCGCCGGCATCCGAAAACGGCACCACCACAAGCTTGGCGCCGGTGTATTCGCAAATCAGCTGCCACGGCACGATATTGCTGTGATGCTCCATACCGGTGATCAGTATTTCGTCACCGGGCTGCAGCATCGGCCGCACATGACTCTGAGCCACCAGATTGATCGATTCCGTGGTGCCCCGGGTGAATACGATTTCGCGTTCCGAGGCGGCATTCAGCAGACCGGCCGCCTTGCCCCGCACGGCTTCAAAGGCCCGCGTCGATTCCTGCGACAGCATGTGTACGCCGCGGTGGATATTGGCGTAGTACTGCCGATAGCAATCCCCCTCCGCATCGATGACACAGGCCGGGCGCTGGGCACTGGCGCCGTTATCGAGATAGACCAGCGGTTTGCCGTGCACTTCGCGCTGCAGGATCGGGAAGTCCTGCCGGATGCGCTCCGCATCCAGAGCCGGGGTCGTTCTGGTGCTCACCGGATTCGTCACGCTCACTCGGGGGCCTCCAACAGATTGCCGCCCGGCAGCACTGACAGCAGTCGGTCCCGCGCCTGCGGGGCCAGTGCCGGCTCGATCATGCTGCCGAGCACGTCATTGGCAAAGGCGAAGGTCAGCAGAGCCTGGGCATCATCTCGCGCGATTCCGCGCGAGCGTAGATAGAACAGCGCATCAGCGTCCAGTTCACCCACCGTCGAGCCGTGCGCGCATTTCACATCATCCGCATAGATTTCGAGTCGCGGATTGGAATGCGCCAGCGCCAGCGGGCTGAGCAGCAGATTGTTGTTCTGCTGCTCGGAATCGGTCTGCTGCGCATCCCGTGCAACATGGATCATGCCGTCGAACACGGATTCGCCGCGGCCGGTCAGCACACCCTTGAACAGCTGCTGACTGTGACTGTGATCGGTCACATGCCGGACCACCGTGTGGTAATCGGCGTAGCGCTCGCCGTCACTGAGATAGAGACCGTTCATGCTGACGTCCGCACCCGGTCCTTCCAGGTCGACCTGCACGTCGGTGCGGCCGAAGCGGGCACCCGCGGTCACGGTATGCAGGGCAAACCGGGCATCACGCGGCACACGAACCCGCATCGCACCGAGATGCCAGCTCGGCAGGCTTTCGTCCTGGAAATGCTGAATCCTGACGCTGGCATTGTCGTGCAACAGCACTTCCGACACCGGCGCGATCAGCGCTGCATCCTCGTTCTCGCCGAGGTACTGCTGAACCAGCCGCACCTCGGCATTACTGCCCGCGCGCAACAGAACCCGCGGATACACCGCATGGCCACTGGCCTTCCGGCTGTTGGCGAAGATCACCACCACCGGGGCATCGAGAACGGTATTAGGAGCCACATCGACCACCGCACCGTCGACGGCAAATGCCGTGTTCAGTGCTGCAAAGGCATGGCTTTCCGCATCCATGACCCGGCCGAACTGCTCGTGGGCCAGACCGTCGTCCTCGCGAAAGGCCGCCGCCAGCGACTGCACCTTGAGACCCGGCACTGCCGCATCGAGGTCGGAGTAGCGCGGACTGAAACGCCCATCGACAAACACCAGGCGCACGGCGCCGGCAACATCGGCGAACCGCTCGACGGTGGCGGCGGACAATTCGCCGCCCTCGGGCACTGGCTTGAAAGTCTGCTGAGTCAGCGCAGTCAGCTTGGCATGCTTCCAGGCCTCCATCCGCCGCGTCGGGAAACCCTGACTCTCGAAAGCCTGGATGGCCTGCTGACGGCGCTCTTCCGGCCAGCCATCAAGTCTGTCGGCTGCCTCGAACGCCTGCAGATAGACGCTCTTCTGTTCGCTTACCGCTTCCATGGGGCTCTCCTCAGGCTGCGTTTTCTTCGAACAGGGCGTAACCGGAACGCTCCAGCTCCTCGGCCAGTTCCTTGCCACCGGACTGCTGAATCCGGCCATTGACCAGCACGTGCACATGATCCGGCTCGATATGATCGAGCAGACGCTGGTAATGGGTGATCAGTAGGAAGGCCCGATCGGCGCTGCGCATGGCGTTGACGCCCTGGGAGACGATGCGCAGGGCATCGATATCGAGACCGGAATCGGTTTCATCCAGGATCGCCAGCTGCGGCTCGAGCACGGCCATCTGGAAGATCTCGTTGCGCTTCTTCTCGCCGCCGGAAAAGCCCTCGTTGACCGCACGCTTGAGCAGGTTCTCGTCCATGTTCACCATCTTGGCGCGTTCACGGATAAGTTTCAGAAAGGCCACGGCATCCAGTTCCGGCTCGCCACGGTGCTTGCGCATGGCATTCAGGGCCGCCTTGAGGAAATAGGTATTCGCCACACCCGGGATTTCCACCGGATACTGGAAACCGAGAAACACACCCAGACGGGCCCGGTCTTCGGCTTCCAGATCCAGCAGATCCTTGCCGTCGTACAGCACCTGGCCGTTGGTGACCTCGTATCCGTCATGCCCGGCCAGCACCTTGGACAGCGTGCTCTTGCCCGAGCCGTTCGGCCCCATCACGGCATGCACTTCGCCCCGATCGACAGTGAGGTTGATACCGCGGAGGATTTCTTCACCCTCGACCGCTGCGTGCAGGTCCCTGATTTCCAGCAAAGCCATGTTCAACTCCCGACTCAATGATGTTCATGTTCGCCGGACGGTGCGCCTCCCTGATCGCTACGCACCGTCCGGGGCAATGATTCCGACGTTCGACCGCGCGGCGCGCTAGCCGACGCTGTCTTCGAGGGTCACCTCGAGCAGCTTCTGGGCTTCCACCGCGAATTCCATCGGCAGCTTCTTGAAAACGTCGCGGCAGAAGCCGTTGACGATCAGTGACACCGCCTCTTCCTCGCCGATACCACGCTGCTTGCAGTAGAACAGCTGATCCTCACTGATGCGCGAGGTGGTCGCTTCGTGCTCGATCTGCGCCCCCGGATGCTGCGCATCGATGTAGGGGAAGGTATGCGCGGCACACTTGTCGCCGATCAGCATCGAGTCGCACTGCGAGTAGTTGCGCGCGTCCTTGGCCGTGGGCAGCACCCGGACCAGGCCGCGGTAACTCTGCTCGCCATGACCGGCGGAAATACCCTTGGCGATGATCGTGCTGCGGGTGTTCTTGCCCATGTGGATCATCTTCGTGCCGGTGTCCGCCTGCTGATAACCGCGGGTGACCGCCACCGAGTAGAACTCGCCGACCGAGTCATCACCCTTGAGCACGCAGCTCGGGTATTTCCAGGTAATCGCCGAGCCGGTCTCCACCTGCGTCCAGGCGATGCGCGAGCGCTTGCCGGCGCACAGGCCGCGCTTGGTGACGAAGTTGAAGATGCCGCCGACACCGTTCTCGTCCCCCGGATACCAGTTCTGCACCGTCGAGTACTTGATGTCGGCATCGTCCAGCGCCACCAGCTCGACCACCGCCGCGTGCAGCTGGTTTTCGTCGCGCATCGGCGCCGTGCAGCCTTCGAGATAGGACACCGAAGCGCCCTCCTCGGCGATGATCAGGGTGCGCTCGAACTGACCGGTATGGCCGGCGTTCATGCGGAAGTAGGTGGACAGTTCCATCGGGCAGCGCACGCCCTTCGGGATGTAGACGAACGAGCCGTCGGAGAACACCGCCGAGTTGAGCGCAGCAAAGAAGTTGTCCTTGCGCGGTACCACCGTTCCGAGGTACTTGCGCACCAACTCCGGGTGATCCTGCACCGCTTCCGACATGGAACAGAAGATGATGCCCTGCTCGGCCAGCTTCGCCTTGTAGGTGGTCCCCACGGAGACGCTGTCGAAGACCGCATCAACAGCCACTTCCGGGCGCTGTTCACCGGCCCCTTCGACGCCGGCGAGCATTTCCCGCTCGTGCATCGGGATGCCGAGCTTTTCATACATTTCCAACAGCTTCGGATCGACCTCGTCCAGGCTCTTCGGCTGATTCTTCGGCGCCGCATAGTAGCTGATCGCCTGAAAATCGATGGGCTTGTAATGCACATGCGCCCAGTTCGGGTGCGGCATTTCCAGCCAGCCACGAAGGGCCTCGAGACGCCATTCCAGCATCCACTCGGGCTCGTCCTTCTTTGCCGAAATGAAACGCACCGTCTCTTCGCTCAGGCCGGGCGGCAACGACTCCTGTTCGATATCGGTAATGAAACCGTATTCGTAGCCGCGCTTGCCGGTGATTTCTTCGATCGTCTTGCTGCTGGCAGACATGGAACCGCTCCTGTCAAAAACCAATGCGGGTAATTGGGATGATCTTCACGCACTCAACTGCGATGGGGCCTGAAACCATGCGACTGCTCCCGCGCAACCTCCAGGCCTTCGCGAACGTGAGCGCCCATTGCTTGCAGGCCCTCGTGATCCGGAGGCAACGGGCCACTCATGTCCTTGAGGCTGACGTCCTGCAACGCCCGGTAGATCGCATCGTTGATGCGCGACCAGTTGGTGCTCAGGACGCAGTGCGCATGAAACTGGCAGGCGTCTCCGCCGCCCTCAATACAGTCGGTCAGGGCGATCGGCCCCTCCATCGCCATGATTACCTCGGCGATGGAAATCTGTTCGGCGCTCCGGGCCAGGCTGTAGCCGCCCTTGGATCCACGATGGGAAACCAGTAATCCGCCACGCACCAACTGCTTGAGGATCTTGCTGACCACCGGCCCCGGCAGCCCGCGCCGCGCGGCAAGCCCGGAGGCGCTGAAGCGCTCGTCCGGCTCACTCGCCATCACTCCAAGCATGGCCGTGGCGTAGTCGGTTTCCCTGTTGATACGAATCATGCTGTGAGTTTAACTCATATCGGACCAAATTCGTACTGTTTGGAGATACTATTTTGCAACTGTTCCAATGTAAAGGGAAACCTGACCTTCTCCCGCATCGATGCATGCGAGCGAATCGCGCTCTCGAAGCACACCGGGCGAACTGATCATGGGCGGGCGCCAGCCGCGGACTTACTGGCTGACAACGACCCCGAACAAGGTCAGGCAGATGATCACCGCCGCGGCGACGGCCACCATGTCAGCGGTTAACGCGGCGGCCAGCGTGTGCCGGATACGCTTGACCTGAATCGCGCCGAAATAGACCGCCAGCACGTAGAAGGTGGTCTCGGTGGAGCCCTGCAGCGTGCTGACGAGGATCCCGGTGTAACTGTCCGGACCGATACTGGGGTCATTGATGATCGAGGCCAGGATGCCGTAGGCGCCGGATCCGGACAGGGGCCGCAGCAGCGCCATCGGCAAGGCCTCGGCGGGCAGACCGAAACGCTCGGTGAAACCGCCGATGCTGCCGACCATGATGTCCATGGCACCGCTTGCGCGGAACATGCCCACCGCAACGAGGATAGCGACCAGATACGGAATGATCCGCACCGCCACCTGGAAGCCGTCCTTGGCGCCCTCGACGAAGACCTCGTAGATGCGCACGCCACGCAGCACCCCGAAACTCAGGAAAAACACCATCAGACCGGGGATGATCCACGGCGCGATGGTCCGGCCGTAGACGATGGACAGCGGAATCAGCGACAGCACCACCCCCAGGGCCAGCGCCGAGACCCAGCCGGGATAGGCATCGGAAGCATCCGATGGCAGGGCCTCGTCCTCCTGCCGATCCGCGTCGTTGCCGGCCTGATCCGGCGGATCGTCATGCTCGCGGATCGGATAGTTCTCGATCGGGAAGAAACGCCGATAGAACTTGGCCGCGACGATTGCCGCCACCGTCGCACAGACGGTCGCAAACAGCGTTGTCGGCAGGATCGCCGCCGGCGAGGTGGAACCGGCCGCAGCCCGCAGCGCGATGACACCGGTCGGCAGCAGTGTGATGCTGGAGGTATTGATGGCGAGAAACAGCGCCATGGAATCGGAGGCAGTGCCCTTGCGCGGGTTGAGCTTGTCCAGCTCCTGCATGGCGCGGATGCCGAACGGCGTCGCGGCGTTGCCGAGCCCCAGCGCATTGGCCGAAAAATTCAGAATCATCGCGCCCATGGCCGGGTGATTTCCCGGCACCTCGGGAAATAGGCGCACCATCAAGGGCCGGATCAGCTTGGCCAGAATGGTCAGCATCCCGCCTGCCTCGGCCACTTTCATCAGACCGAGAAAAAGCGTCATCACACCGATCAGGCCGATCGCCAGCTCCACCGCGCCACCGGCCGACTCGACCATGGCCGTGGACAGGGCCTCCATCGCGGTCTGCTCGCCCTCTTCCACCGGACCCTGACTGATCTGGTAGAAGGCCGCAGTCAGAAACGCGATCAGCACAATGGCGAGAAAAATACCGTTCATCGGGGCATCCGGAGGCGACCGTTGGCGCATGATGCAGGTCTGATCCGGCCCCGGTAAAGCGTTTCGCCAATCCGCGCCTTCGCGCTATCCTGTGCGCCGTTCGGACGACGACGAGACAAGACAAGACATGCGCATCACCGGATTCATCGCCCTGGCCCTGGTGGTTACCGTGGCCATCGGAACCATCATCGCCAGCCATCTGGCAGCCAGCCTGCCCGAACCACATGCCAGTTGCGTCGCCGCCTGGCAGGATGAACCGGACTCGCCGCTACGGCCCTTCGGCAGCGCCGACCTGCGCCTGGACGCGGAACGATCCTCCGTGGAAGGCGATCAGATCCTGACCCGCATCGGCCCGGTTACCCGCTCATCCGGCCAGCCGGTGACACTGCCGTGCATCAAGGACGGCGATACCGTCATCGCCGCCAGGCCGGACGACGACTGACTACCGGCAAACCGGCCGGGACGCTTTGCGCAGACAGCGCACTGCGGTATCCTTCGCGACGAATTCGGGGTGTAGCGCAGCCTGGTAGCGCACCTGCATGGGGTGCAGGTGGTCGGAGGTTCAAATCCTCTCACCCCGACCAGATAAATCAAGGGGTTGGCGATTATTCGTCAACCCCTTTTAGGTATATTTAGGAATATTTTAGGAAAACTCCTTCCCGCCAGAGCCCGGTTCCACACGTTCCCAGTACTCATGATCCCGCATGTAATGCGCGGTCATTCGCTCCGAACTGTGCCCTCGCCACGCCTGGATTTCCCCGATCGTCCAGCCCTGCTCCCGACGCCGCGCCTCACCGAGCCCCAGAATCTCGTGGAAGGGTGGGCGCTTGCTCGAAGGAATCCCCACAAAAACGCCTGAGTCATCCCGCGCCTTGGCAAAGCCGCGCGTAATGCTCTCCGGGCTCAGGGGCGGCCCGTCCTGACCCTTCCTCCGCGCGCGCTTGTGCACGCGATACTCGGACGACCCGCCATAGCGACGGCAGCGCTCTATCAACCGAGCGATCTCCGGCGTGATGCGAAGCATCAGTCGCTTCCCGGTCTTCGACTGGTGGATCAGGATGTAGCCGTCCTGAATCGCATCAAGGCGCAGTTCGGTAATGTCCTTCCGCCGCTGCAAGAGCAGCAGACTCAGGGCCATGGCGTGGCGAATCGG
>PXAT01000132.1 GCA_003565775.1 Ectothiorhodospiraceae bacterium
ACCGGCATCCTTCCGCAAGCACTGCCCACTGCATGGCAGGACAACAAGACAACAGCCCTGTCGATAGCGACAGCGCTGTCCCAGCAGGCCGGTCTGAATCTACCGTGGGTCACTGTGCGTGAGGCCATCGCCGGCGCACTCCAGGCACGCTTCGTCGAACTGGACAAGGGCAGTGGCCCGTGGCCTTGCGACGTGAGCGGGGCGAAATCGGTCAAACTGGTCGTGGCCCAGGTTCCCGGTGGCGGCGGAACAGACGGGAAGGGTAGCGGCGTCCGTGAAACACCGGGCGTTTACGTCACGGAAGCCGATCTGGAGCCCAGCGAGGTCCAGGATCTGGGCGAGGCCATTCCCAAGTTGCTGGGGATCACGGCCGCATCCGACACGCCCCTGCGATTCCATGTGCGAATCGAAGCCGGTGCGGAGAAGAAGCCCGCCGCCGAGGATTCAGTGAAGAAGCTGAACGCGGAGCTGAAGAAGATCAAGGGAAGGCTGGATCTGAGGTAGGGGTGGACATGCAATCGGCACTTGGATGGGTAGACTTCTCGTCAGAGCATCGAGATCGTGTTCGCACGGTCATCGATCTGCTGGCCACCCCCGGCGTGGTCGATGAGCTGGGCATCGGGATTATTCGAGACGCCTTCTCCGATTTCCTGTTCCCCGGCGTGTCGACGATCCAGACGAGACCGAAGTACTTCCTGATCGTCCCCCGCATTCTCAAGGACTATGAGGCGCTTTCGGACAAGCAGCGCAAGCGCGTCTCGCTCCGGGAATACTTGGCCGCCGAGGAAATGGCGTGCCGGGTGAAGCTGGGTGGTCGCTATGATTACGAGGAAGGCTTGGGGATCATTGGTGTTTCCTTCCGAGATCGGACCGACAGGAATATCCAAAGGCCACCATCCTCCGTTTACTGGAATGGCCTGCGCACGTTTGGGATCGTCCGATCAAAGGTGTCCCTGCCGGAGTTCTGCCGTCAGCGAAGCGGCCATCGTCCATCGTTACGAATGCTGCTTGAAGAGACACGGGAAGCACATGGTGACGACGTCGACGCGGACGACGTCGATCTGAGCCCCATTAACACCCAACTTCCCCATTGTGATGAATGGAAGAGCGAGCTTGCCATCACGCTCACGAAAGAGGAAGCGCATTTCCTGCGCCAGCAGATCTGCGCGTCCTGCCCGGAGAGTCTGCTTGGGCAGGTCCTCTTGGACGCGGCGGCCACCGAGGAGTTCACGATGCTGTCGGAGCGTGCCGAGTTCGCCCAGCTTATGCACCTGCCCACGCTGCGGCGTTCGTCGGTGGCTCGCCTGCGTCGCGTGGTCTACCTGGCGGACGCCTTCTGGCAGATCTTGCGCGGCGCCCATGTACGGTACAACCTCTTGCTTCAGCGCCGGTTTGGGGCTCCCGAACAGGAGAGCAAGCTCGACGATAGCTGGCGCGATTGGCTGGCGCAGATGCGATCGTTCGACTGGAACGCGTGGGATACGGAAGAAGTCTGGCAACTGGTGGCGGAACACGGCAGTCGAATTGGTCCGTGGACTGGGCGCTTCGTGAACGAGTGGATTGACGCAGCGTCACGTGGCGAGTCCGACATGACCGTCTACGATGAGCTGGTGACACACCAGGAAGCCGCGAACAAGCGATCACGGGCCAGGCTTCGACCCGGCAACAGGGACGAGTCCGTTGGCGAGTGGATCGGGATTCAGAGCCTGACCTACCGGCTGCCGCAGGCGTGGCGGCTGGTAACCGACATTCACAAGGCGGAAACAGGGGAGGCGGACCCGGATGTTGGACTATAGGCGGAACAGGCTGGACTATGGCGAGGCGTTGATCCCCCCACAGGGGTATCGCCTCGACCGTGCCGTTGCCGCAACCTACAGCGCCGACCTGAATACGCTGCTCTCGATCCCCGTGGCCCTGCTCTACGCTCAGACGCTGGAGGGCAAGCTCGACGGCGAGCGGTTCCAGATTCTGGAGGCCATCCAACGCATTGCGCAGACGGTGACCGTCTACCATCAGAAAGGGCAGCTCCATGTGCCGCCCCGCTACAACCGGCTGTATGCCTTCCTCGAAGACATGCTCGTACCGGTATACCCGGCGACGGCATTCACGTCGTTCCATCCCAAAGTGTGGGTGCTGCGGTACCTGCCCGAGGTCGGTGACGAGCCGCCTGTGTATCGAACGCTGGTGCTGAGTCGCAATCTCACCTGTGACCGAAGCTGGGATGTCGCAGCCTGCCTCGAAGGCGTCGAGGGATCGGATCGCCAGGAGCGCAGTCGGCCGCTCGCTGACTTTCTCCGCCACCTTCACGGGATCTCACCATTTGACGGAGCGGCGGCGTTCATCCGCGGCGTGGAGAGGACGAAGTTCAACGCACCTGACGGGTTTCGTCGCCCGGTGTTTCACCCAGTTGGCATTCCCCGCTATTACACGAGCCCGATCCAGTCGACAACCTGTGATCATGCCGTTGTAATATCTCCCTTTATCGATGAGACAGGGATTGGC
>PXAT01000094.1 GCA_003565775.1 Ectothiorhodospiraceae bacterium
ACCTTATGGTGATGCTCCGGGCGACGCAAGCCGACGCCGGTTGCAGTCCTGACCCGCTTCCGTTATCACCCCTGCATGACACGAATCCGCCGACTGCTGCTGGCCGAAAGCTATCGCCACCATGCCGATGGTCAGGCCCTGTTGCGGACGCCGGCGCTACTGCAGCAGGCAGCCACGGCCGGCGCCGATCCGGAGAAACGTCTGTTGCATCTCGCTGACGGTTGCGACCACGGCGAGACGCTGAACTTCTTGCTGGACCGCATGCTGCGGGGGCTGCGCCTGTTCGCGCTATTGATGCCGGCACTGGGCCTGTTATTCGGCCTACTGGCCAGCGCTTCGGCGCTGCGCACCGGTGACGCCCGGCAGGTGGATGCCCTGCTCGTCCTGCTGGTCCTGCTGGCACCGCCCCTGCTGGCGCTGCTCTGGCTCGAACTGGTCCGGCACTGGCGCCGGCGCGCGGCCGCCGACGATGGCCGGCTGGGACTCCCGGGTTTGCTGCTGACGCCGCTGCTCGAACGCCTGCTCGCACTCACCGGGGCCGAGAGAGCCGACCGGCGCGCCGTGATCCGGGCTACCGGCGGCGTCGGTGGTCGCGAAAAGCTCGGCCTGCGCCTGTTTACCCTCTACTCGCACCTGCTCTGGTCGGGTTATACGGCCGGGGCACTGCTCGGCTGCCTGCTGCTGCTCACCGTCTCGCAGGTCGATTTCATCTGGGGCAGCACGCTGTTCGATGCCGGGCCGATCCTGACCCTGTTGCAGGTGATCGGCTGGTTGCCGGGGCTGATCGGTTTTCCGGTGCCGGACGGCGAGGTGCTGGCGCAGACCCGCGAGGGCGCGCAGCAGCTGGCCGGCGGCAGACAGCAATGGGGCTGGTTCCTGTTCGGTGCCGTGCTGACATACGGACTGTTGCCCCGTCTGCTGCTCGGACTGGTTGCGCTGGTCGGCCTGCGGCGTGCGTCCGGGCGTCTGACGCTGGACACTGCCGAACCGTTCTACCAGCGCCTGTTGCTGGACATCCGGCGCAGCGCCGGCGAACTGGATCGCCAGGGCGCGGCAGCCCCGGACAGCACATCATCCATGGTGGCGCCAAACCGCTTCGGTACCGGGCCGGCATTCGCCGTGGTGGCACTGGAACTGGATGCGGACGCCGGCTGGCCGCCGGCCTTCACTGACCCGCGATGTCTGGCGCTACAACATATTCGCACCCGCGACGAGGTAAGGCAGGCTGCGACAGATCTGCGGGCCCTGGCGCCACGCCCGGCATTTCTGGTGATCCTGGTCTCGCTATTGCGCAGCCCCGACCGCGGCAGCGAACACCGTTTGCGGACGCTGATCGGTGCGGCGGATGTGCCGACCCTGCTGCTGCTCACCGAAAGCGGCGCGTTCATGCAGCGTGGTGGCGACGCCGCTCAGCGTGAACGGGACTGGTGGCAGACCGGCAAACGCGCCGGCGCCCTCGCCCGACTGACCGCCGACCATGATCGTCTGTCCGAGTTGTCGGCGAGCGGACTAGAGGCCCTGCTCCGCGGCGCCGGCGCAAAAGCGGAGACCACGCCGTCATGACCGCAGGCAAGGCCAAGCCCATCGAACTGCACCTGCTGCTCGCGGGCCACACCAATGTCGGCAAGACCTCGCTGCTGCGTACCCTCGGTCGGCTGGCGGATTTCGGCGAGGTCTCCGCATCGCCCTCCACCACCCGACAGATCCAGCCCCTGCCGCTGATCGAGACGCCGGACCTGCGTATCACCTTCTACGACTCCCCCGGTCTCGAGCGTGCGGACCAGCTGCTGGAACGACTGCAGGACCAGCAGGGGGCGCGCCATGACCAGGCCGGCCGGCTGCGGGCGCTGCTCGATGATCCGGACCTGCAACGTGAGGCGGAACAGGAACTCCGCGTGCTGCGCCAGTTGCTGGACTGCGACGCCTGTCTGTTCGTCATCGACGCCCGCGAACCGGTACTGGAAAAGTATCTCGATGAACTGTTCATTCTCTCCCGCGGCGGACGCCCGCTACTGCCGCTGCTGAATTTCACGGCAGCCGACGGCAGCCGGGAGACCGCCTGGCGTGACGCGCTGCGCGCCCAAGGGCATGCGCTGACGGTGGCATTCGATGCCGTGGTCTACAGCTGGGATTCCGAGCAGCGGCTGTACCGGAATCTGGCGGCGATTCTGCCCGATGCGGAGACCGCCCTGGATGAGCTGACCCGGCTCCGCAGTCGCGAGACCGACTGGCGACTCGCCGCGGCCTGCGAGGCCCTGGCCAACACACTGATCGACCTGGCAGCCGCCCGCGAGCGGATCCCCGTTGATGACACGCAGCAGACCGCGGACGCCCGGGGCCGTCTGACCAATCTGGTTCGCCAGCGGGAGCAACAGCTGATCGACGCCATTCTCGATGCCTTCGGCTACCAGCGGGAGATTCTCGGCGATGACCTCCATGCGGACGTGCTGGATGGTCGCTGGCAACGCGATGCGCTGTCGGAAAACACGCTGCGCCATTACGGCATCAAGTCGGTGGGACCGATGCTGTCCGGTGTCGTCGCCGGTGGCACCATGGATATCGCAACCGGCGGCGCGTCGCTCGGCCTGGGTGCGGTGACCGGCGGCCTGATCGGCGCCGGTCTGGCCGGACGGCAACGCCTGCGCACCGCCATGGACCGCTACGCCCGCGGCCTGGAGACACTGATGGTCAACGAATCGGTGCTGCGTCTGATCGGCACCCGCAACCTGCAGCTCATCACGCAGTTGCAGCAACGCGGGCATGCCAGTCAGCAGGCCGTTGCCCGGACAGCCCGACCTGCGAATGCCGGCACCCTGTTCCGCAAGGGACTGCCACGGCCACTGCTACAGGCACGCGATGCCCCGCGATGGGCGGCCAACGAGGGTCGCGCTGACCATGCTCGGGACAAGGCAGTCTGGCAGCTTCGCGACGAACTGATTTCGGAAGCCACCGCCCCCGGCACCGCCAAGGATTGAGCGAGCGAATCGTTGCCCGACGGTGCAACTGCGGGTTGGTCGATTACTCCCGGAATCCGAAGGACGCAAACCGCCCGGTGTTTCCTTGACGGTTCACGAGTCGATCTCGATCCGCCGGGCACCCGGCCCGGCCTCGTCCTTGCGCCGGGGGACATTGATCTTCAGGACGCCGTTCTTGAACCGCGCCTGAATGGCATCGACATCGGCATCCCCGGGCAGGGTGAGGATGCGGCGGAACTGCCCGTAGGCCCGCTCTATCCGATGATAGCCTTCCTCGTCATCCTCGGTGTCCTGGCTCTTCTCACCGGAAATAATCAGGTCGTCACCATCCACCGTGAGGTCAATCTCGTCCTCCTCGATACCCGGGACTTCGACGGTAATCCGGTAAGCCTTGCGGCTCTCGGCGATATCCACATTGGGCTTGAGCAGAAACGCGTTGGCGTCACCGCCGCGCATGGCAAGGGCCGAGCCGAAGAAGTCCTCGAACATGCGGTCCATCTCCCGGTGCATGCGCATCAACGGGTCGGACGCCTCGCGCCGGGCCGGGACGACTTCCGGGCTCTCGTTCTCCTCGCGCCTGAACCAGTTCCACGGCTTGAGCTTTTGCAGATCCATGTTCATCCCCTCGGTTGCAGACCCTGTCCATGGAATAAAGATAGGCAAGCGCGCGCATAAAGATATGCCGGCGCCTTTAGGACACACTGATTCATTCCCGCGTCTGCGCCCGAGACCGGTTTTGGTCATCTGGCAAGGCGCGGTGCCGGTTCGGTAACCGTCGCTACCGGGCCGGTGGCGCAACGCGGCCAGGGGCCGAAACCGCCGGGATGCGCCGGAAAAGCGCGTTTTGCCATCTGTATTCCTGTGACAAGATGACATACGTGACAGGCACCGCCGGCTACTTCAAGAGTTGGCGATATTTCGTAACGGGAGGTTGGTGGTGGCACTACTGATTGTGGGCCTGATCCTGTTTCTTGGTATCCACTCGATTCGCATCGTGGCCGACCCGTTGCGCACCCGCCTGGTCGATTCGATGGGTCTGTGGGGGTTCAAGGGGCTGTATAGCCTGGTGGCATTGCTGGGGCTGGTGCTGATCGTGATCGGCTACGGCCAGGCGCGCCTTGATCCAACCTGGCTCTACCATCCGCCGCCCTTCCTGCGCCATCTGAACATGCTGCTGATGCTGCTGGTCTTCCCGGCCCTGCTCGCAGCTTATTTTCCCGGGCGCATACAGAACCTGCTCAAGCATCCCATGCTGATCGGGGTCAAGGCCTGGGCCCTGGCACACCTGCTGGTCAACGGTACTCTGGCCGGCGTCCTGCTGTTCGGCGGCTTTCTGGCCTGGGCCGTGGCCGACCGGATTTCCGTCAAGCGCCGCAGCGGTCCAGGCACCGCGCCGCAGTTGCCGAAAACCGGGCTCAACGATGTCATCGTGATCCTTGGTGGTCTTGGGCTTTACGCCGCCTTCGCCTTCTGGCTGCATCCGATCCTGTTCGGGGTCGCCGTGGTGCGGTGAAGCCACTGACGGCAAGTCGTCGGTCCGGGCCACCACGACCGGGATGTCGAGCATCACCTGATTCACGGCATCCGGTATTCCGGCGGTGCACCCCTGGCCGCCATCAATGGCGCACGGCACGCTCCCGGCCGGCCACGCCGTCGCCCGGTGATCCGGATTGACGCCACCAGCGATCGGACCGGGGAGATCAATTCGTCATGACACTGATCACCTGGCTGGGGGTACTCCTCTGCCTGTCCCAATCGGCCATGCTGTCCGGCCTCAACCTCGGGCTGTTCTCGCGCAGCAAGCTGGAATTGACGGTGGAGGCGCGGAAGGGCGATCCGGGCGCCGAACGTCTGCTACAGATGCGGTCGGATTCCAATTTCACGCTGGTCACGATCCTGTGGAGCAACGTGGGCGTGAATGTCCTCCTGGCTCTGCTCTCCGGCTCGGTCATGGGGGGTGTGGCCGCGTTCCTGTTCTCGACGGTGGTCATTACCATCTTTGCGGAGATCATCCCCCAGTCCTATTTCTCCCGACACGCGATGCGCGTGGCCTGCCTTCTCTATCCGGTCCTGCGCTTCTACCAGTTCCTGATCTGGCCGCTGGCCCGACCCACAGCCTGGTTACTGGATCGCTGGCTGGGCGGCGAGGACATCCGTTATTTTCCGGAGCAAGACCTGAAAAGACTGCTCAAGCTTCACATGGAGGCGGAAGACACCGATATTGCGGCGGTGGAAGGCCGCGGCGCCTGCAATTTTCTGGAAATCGACGATATATCGCTGTCGGAGGAAGGCGAGCAGATTCGACCGGAAAGCATCATCGAACTCCCCTTCGACGCGGGACGACCCCGGTTTCCCCGTATCCGACCGTCACGTCACGATCCGTTTCTCAAGCGCATCAACCAGTCCGGCAAGAGCTGGACGGTACTGGTGGACACCAGCGGCGAGCCACGGATGGTCCTGCGCACCGGGGATTTCACCCGCGACGCCCTGCTGGCCCCCGAAGACTTCGACCCCCTGCGCCATTGTCATAAGCCCATCGTGACCCGGGATGGAAACCGACGCCTCGGCGAATTGCTGCCGCAGTTTCGCGTGCGTCCCGCCTCCATGGGCGACACCATCATCGGCGAAGACGTCATTCTGCTCTGGAACGCGTCACCCAGACTGATCAGTGCCACCGACATCCTCGGTCGTTTGCTGCGCGGGATCGGCAAGGTCAGCGCGCGACCTCCGACCTGAAACCGGCCCCGCGAGTGAGTCGAAATGGCCAGCGCGGTCCGCGACTGTGCGATCTCAGAATGCCCAGGTCGCGCGCAGTCGAATGTCACGGTCGCGCTGGGCGCGTTCGGCACCGCCGAGCAACTCCTGTTCCTGACGCCAGCGCGCCCGGAACTGCAGACGCAGCGGGTCGGTGACCTGCCAGCTCCAGCGAATCTCGGCCAGCGAGTCGTTCTCGCGGTAATCGTTGGAGATGAGCCATCCGGCATCGGCCTGACCGACCACGAAGCCCACGGTATGGCGCGGGAAGATCTCGGCCAGATCGGCCCCGAGCTGCCAGGCCAGGCCGTCCGCGTCACCACTTCTCGGAATCTCCATGAGCGTGTTTTCCGGTCGATTGAACGCACGGCCCACGGAACCGGCCACCACCAGCCGTGTCCCGGTGGTGCCGATCAGCGGGCCGATATCCCAGCCGGCGGCGATCACCAGGGTCGCGGCGCCGTAATCCTCGCGACGCTCCGACTGCACGCCATCGACCGCCAGTGCGTCCGGGTACCAGGTCAGGGTGAGCGCACGAAGGAAGATCGGCCCCACCTCGGCATCGCTTTCCAGCGTGGCAAAGGTGCTGACCCGGCTTCCCGAATCGCTGAAATCCAGCGGCCTGCGCGTGACGATGCCGTTGCCCTTGCGGCTGTTGTACTGCGCGGTCACGGTCGCCTTCCAGCCCTCGGTCAGTCGCCGCCCCAGGTAAAAGCCGTCGGTCCAGCCGATATTGATATTCGAGGCCTGGTTGCGGTCCAGGCTCTTGCCGGTGATCAACGGAAGCTTGAAGTCGCTCTGCATGCGTCCGATCCGGAACTCGGTTCGCCCGTCATCTGTGCGATACCGGACGAACAACTCGTCCAGGGTCATCGATCCCGGCTCGATGCCGGTGGGGCTTTCGCGCGCCGATCGCATGAAAAACCTGGCGTCGTTGTCCCGATCTTCAAAGCTGGTTGCGAAGCGGCCCTGGACCCGCCAGTTGGCATCGATATCGTTACGCAGTCGCATCCGCAAACGACTGCCGAACGTCTCGTTGTCGGTTTTGTCACCCGCGCGCGTATCGCGCCAGGACGACGAGTAAATGCCTCTCAGGTCTCCGCTGAACTGCCAGGCGCCGTGGTCACCCGCCTCGGCCTGGGCTAAGACCGACATGCCGGGCGCCAGAACGGCCGCACAAAGAATCCAGCGAGACAGGGGCATTGCGTTCACCGTTCTGAAAGCGTCGCGGCGCGACGATTCTGCTTTACGTCGGTTCCTTCACATCACGGCGCGCGCGCTCGTGTCGTCGATCGTTCCGCTGCCGGACGCCCGGAAATCCGCCGGCATGGTCCGCTGGGCGCCATGCAAACCCCGCTGCGCCGGACCACCCCCGATCATGATCGAAACGGCCCGGAGAATCGCCCGGAAAATCCCGCTTATCATCGATCGCGGGTCAGCGCATGATCACAGCCAACACCATGCCGCCGAGACCTTGCATGCGAGTCATTGCCCGGATCCGACACCGTGACTCGAGGAGCTGATGCCCGGCGCCTTCCTTCCGGCGGATGGTTGCCCGAACTTTACACCGGGCGCCCAATCGCAACAGGAGATCTCGTCATGAGCAACTTTGATCAGCAGCGCGAGGCTATGGTGCAGCACCAACTCAAGGCCCGCGGTATTCGCGACGAGCGAGTGCTCGAGGCGATGCGCCTGGTGCCGCGCGAGCTTTTCGTCCCGAAAAACTGCCGCCATTCGAGTTATAGCGACGGCCCCCTGCCGATAGAAGCCGGTCAGACGATTTCACAGCCGTATATCGTGGCGCTCATGGCCGAGGCGCTCAATCTCCGCGAGACCGATCGCGTGCTTGAGGTCGGCGCCGGGTCCGGCTATGCGGCGGCAGTGCTGGGCCAGATCGCGAAAGCCGTGTACGCCATCGAATATTACGATGAACTGGCGACATTGGCGCGCCAGCGAATGGCAGTGCTGGGTTACCACAACGTCGAGATAAAACAGGGTGACGGTGCCCACGGCTGGGCCTCCCGGGCGCCATTCGATGCCATCCTGGTCTCGGCGGCAGCCCCGGAGGTGCCGCCGACCTTGCTGGAGCAGCTTGCGGTGGGCGGTTGCATGGTCATGCCCGTGGGCGCTCCCAGGGGCGGCCAGGAACTGTTGCGTGTGCGAAAGACCGAGGACCGCTGCTACCAGCAGGAGTCACTGGGGGGCGTGCAGTTCGTGCCGCTGGTCGGCGGCACGGATTGTCCACGTGACTGACTCCGGCTGACGCAGCGACCCCCGCGGCGCACTGATCGGGGACCGCGTCAGCGATCCCGACAGCTCCCGCCTGCGGCGCGCGATCGGGTCATTCCCCTCCGCGTCTGCCGCGAGCGCTTCCGACAGCTGCCATTCCGTGCCTGCGACTTCGAAGCAGGCGAAACCCCGCCGACAGAGCTCGACCCGCCCAGCCATTCCTGCATGACCCCGCGCAACGCCCTCTTCCATGTCACCGCTGCCCGACTGGTGACTGGCTGGATCACCCAACAGGGATCGCGCCCGGCGACCCGTCAATCCGGCCGATTCGGTGGCAGAAGGCCTTATACGTAGCGGCTTTCACCGTCCGGCCAGCAACTCCATCACGCCGACGTCACGTTGGGCATTTGACATCTATGGCACATCGCACCCGATGCGTTGCGCATGAGAGACACGTTGATTGAATAGTCTTTTGGTGACGATACTCCCGCACTGCAGCAAAAAGACGACCGTTATCCATCCTTCCGATGCTCCCCCGCGCACAGGCGCAGCGTTCGCACATGCCCGGTGGAGCCAGATACAGGGGTTCAGTCCGATTTTTGCATCTTTGCCGTCCGATCTTTCTTCAATCAACTCGTGTTCGGGCCGGGTCACGTCGTCCCGGTTCCGCTCCCGTCGATGCGTTTGCGAGGACACCGCAGATGAATGACCTGTCGTCAGTGTACGGCCATGCATTGCTCGCTCAGCTTGCTGACACCCGATGCTCCAGAGAACTCGCCTTTCAATTGAGATACCAGGTGTACTGCAAGGAACGAGGCTTCGAACGTGAAGGGCACTTCCCTCTCGGCCTTGAAAGAGACGAACACGACGACCGCGCCTTGCACATCCTTGTCCGCAATCGTTCCTGTGGCGCTCCGCTAGGCGTTTCCCGTGTCGTTCTGGATGACCCCTGCGGACAGACGTGCCTGCCGGTGGAAACCCACGGTTGTACTGCGGTAAGGGAACGTCTCGCGCGGTTGCGGGAGACGGACAACGTCCAGGTGGCGGAAATCTCGCGTTTTGCCGTCACCCGGAACCTCGGCACTGTCATGCGACCGCAACAGGGTGTCTGCTCGGCCCATGTGTCGATGGGTGTGGTTGCCATGATCTTCGCGCAGAGCTGGTGTCATGACGTCACGCACTGGATCGGCTTGCTGGGTGCCAGCCTGCCGCGCTTCCTGCGTCGACTCGGCATCATCTGCAAGCCGATCGGTTCCGTCATCGAGTATCGGGGTAAACGCCAACCGGTGATCGCGGACCTGCGCGATGTCTGGCAGGGGGTGGCGCGACGGAACCCGGATCTTATCCGTCTGGCGGAGAGGTTCGCGGGCGAAGGTCCGCTTCCCGTCCATCAGCTTGTTGCTTCCGCGGCCATGAACGAGCAGCGGTCCGCGGTGGAGGCGAGGGTGGCCTGAGTTCTGCCGGTCCACCAGGCGGTCGGGGGACACGCTCAGGTTCCCTCCGTCCCTCCTGTAGCCGGTTCGCTTGCGGCTCGCTCGGGGCGGTAACGGCCGGGGGCGAGAATCCCCTTCGGGTCCAGGGCGTCACCGATTCGGGTAATGGTTCGGTTCCATGCCGCCGAGCTGTTGCGGCTGACGTGCTCCATCTCGTGGCTGCCCAGGCGATACGGGTAGTACCCGGCGTTGGTCAGGGCATCAAGCAGTTCCCTGTGGCAGTCCAGGGCACGACTGTCCTCTCCGGGTACTCCGCGGTCATAGTGAAGGGCGACGATGCAATCGAGGGCCCGCTCGGAAATCACGGTCATCGAGATCATGGGCTCGAAGCCGTGTCTGCCGAATACCTCCTTGACGATTGTATTCAGCTCCAGGGCATGGTCACCCTTGAGCGGCGCGACGGGGGCGCACCACAGCAGACCGCACCGGTCGCGATCGGGGTCCGGCTCACCGGGCACCCCGCCGGCCTGTCGCCAGTAAAGCGTCTTCAGCATCGCATCGGTCGGCACGCCCGTCTTGATGCCCATGAGGGCGCGCAGCAGTTCGGTGATGCGCCGGACCGGGGCGCGCGACAGAAAGGTCAGCGGGCCCGCCAATCGCTCCATCAATGCCAGCCGGCGATCATCGAAAAAGCGGATCTGGCGGACCTGCACCTTGCCGCGGAATGTCCGGCGAATCTCCCGACGAGACAGTGCGACCTGCGCGCGAGTACCGTACAGACCGCCGGAGAAGCTCCACGGCCCGGCGCCGGAGCGCTTGAGGACCCCATCGACGTATTCTCTGGATAGCGGCGTGCGTCCGCCGGTCTCCTGCCACGGGAAGGTCGGGTTGAGGGCGCTATAGATCTTGAAGGCGTTGCCGATGTGCACCGCGCTGCGCACGAATCCCCGGCGCCGCAACTCGCGAAGCGCGGTGACGCAACCGTGCAGATCCTCCTCCCGCGCCACGGTCACGTGGAAATACTGGAAGTACTCCGGCTTCGGCATCAACCACACCGTCATCGCCGTGACGATGCCGAGGTTCGACTGGGAGAACAGACCGTCGAGATACGGACCGACCCCCCAGCGATAGGCGTCCTTCGCCCTGGCGTTGTCGAAACGTCCGAATCCCGTATGCAGCAGTTCACCGTCTGCGGTCACCACCTCGAGCGCGCAGACCTGGGCGAAGTGGTCAGCGTAAGGGCTATGTCCGAAGCCGCGTTCGATGTAGTTGCCGAGCACGCTGCAATCACGGCTTGAGCCCGTGACATCGAGCCGGTACTGATCGCCCTCTGCTTCCAGAAACGCCGCAAGCCGCCCTTGAGAGACGCCCGGCTCCAGCGAGACGGTTCCCAGCTCCGGGTCGTATTCACGAATGCGGTCCAGACGACTCAGCCTCAGGACGACGCAATCATCACCGCCGGCCGGAAGAGTGCCATAGCCCCAGTTTCGTCCGGTGCTGACCGTATAAAGCGGAACCCGGTAACGCGCTGCGATGCGGACACACTCCCGGACTTCCGTGACGGTCCCCGGGGTGAGCTCGAGAGCGATCCGGGCATCGTGGGAGAACGTGTGTCCCAGGGTCCCGTCTGCCGGCTCCCGATCCCTCAGGACATGGCTCTGCCCCAGGAGCCGGGTCCACTCGTCGGTGGCCTGGTCGATAGATCTGGCGCATTGATGCGGAGAAGTCATTGCGTTCTCCCGGACAGGGGCCAACCCCCAGCGAAAAAAAGGCAATCCCGTCAACGGGATTGCCTTGAAGGTGCTACAAGGGCAGGTCAAAGGCTGCGGAGAGCCTTCTGCCTACAGCTGCGAGTCACGACGGCGGCGCATTGCGAAGCCGAGGGCGAGCAGGCCGACACCCGCCATAC
>PXAT01000007.1 GCA_003565775.1 Ectothiorhodospiraceae bacterium
CATGTTCCGAACTCATATGCTGCGCTTGGTGAGCAAGCTCAAAACAATGATGTCGCCGGGAGGGACCATGACAAAAATCTTGCTGTCCAAGAATAACGCGATGCGGTGGTTGAGATCGGCTTTTCCAAGATTATTATTGGTTTCGTTCGCTTTCACCACAACCTCGGCATTCGGGGCATCTCCGTTCGTGATAGATCCAGAGCGCGATTCGAGGCCGCCCGAGGAAATTGCTGAGGAACGAATGCGAGTCGCCGATTCGATTCGTAATGTGGAGGCAAGGCACATCAATCATCGCGCGGGAACCTATGGTTCTTCGTTCCACATGAGCGGAACGTGGCTGGAAAACGTTAACCCCGAGGATGTGACGGCGAACCCAGAACGTGTCGTACGTCAGGCGCTTGACCGTTATCGCGATGCCACCCGATATCACGACGGGGTCGAACTAAAGGTCGTCGACATTCTTGATCTTCATGGAAGTGGCCGAGTTATGATCCGCTTTCACCAAATGATCGGCGGCGTTCCAGTCCAAAGCCTGGGAAGAATCACCGTCGATCGCGACACAGGAGAGGTCCGCAGCATTCGCTCGTACCTCTCCGATGACCGGATGTTACAAGACTTGGAGCCACTGATTTCAAAAAGTGAGGCTCATGATCTGGCCCTCGCCAGCCTTGCGGAAAAACTTGACAACGACGGCTTAAAAAGGGACGAAGAACTCAGCACGAAAATCGAGGAGACTGAGCTCCAATATTATCAAACTGGCAAAGATCGTCGAGCCGAACCATTTTGGATCTTGCGTTTAGCCGTCGCTCCCTTTGACGATGAATCCTTCCGCGGCCCCTATCTATTCCACGTCAATGCTCGAACAGGAGAAGCAACCAACTACACACAGTTCATTCACCTCGGTGGATATGTTTGCCGGAACATAAATCAGACCGCTGCCACGTGTGAGGATACTGTGCAGCACGTCGGCGGGTGGCCGATGCCGTTTATCACAGAGCGGATATTTGAAGATGGCAATTGTATTGCCACAGTGCCCTCGAATTGCGATTTGCCAGTTTTTGAGAAGCCGAAAGATGTGTCTCAGGCACTCAAGGACCTAGGGAAACACTGATTTATTCATCTAACGATTCCACCAAGCCGCGCTTCCGTGGGAAAATAGCTCAAATCCACTGAGCGATGGGTTCGCGCATGAAGCAGGTGAGCTTTTCCGAGGCTGAGTTCTTCGGCAAGAAGCGGGTTACTCGCCGGGAGCGATTGCTTGCGGAGATGGATCACCGGGTGCCGTGGCCACTTCTGGTGGCAGAGATTGAGCCTTTCTACCCCACGTCTGGGCGGCGAGGAAGGCCGCCGATCGGGGTGGAACGCATGCTTCGGATGTACGTGATCCAGCAGGTCCTTGGCCTTTCCGACGAATCTACCGAGGATGCCATCTATGACTCGCAGTCGGTTCGCGGCTTCGTGGGCGTGGATCTCAGTTGCGAGACTGCGCCCGACGCCACCACGCTGCTGAAATTCCGCCGACTCCTCGAAGAGCACGGACTGACCAAGCGCATGTTCGAGGTGATCAATGCCTACTTGGCCGAACAGGGCCTGTTTCTGCGTCAGGGCACCGTGGTGGATGCGACCCTGATCGCCGCGGCACCGTCCACCAAGAACAAGGAAAGGTCCCGCGATCCAGACATGAAGCAAACGAAGAAAGGCAACCAGTGGTACTTCGGCATGAAAGCCCATGTGGGCGCTGACGCGACTACCGGGCTGGTACACAGCGCCGCGGTCAGCGCCGCCAGCGAAGCCGACATCACTCACCTCCATGAATTGCTTCGTGGTGATGAGAGCATGGTGATCGCCGACGCGGGCTACACGGGGGCCGAGAGTCGCGAAGACCTCACGCATCTGGATCAAGTCACCTGGTGCGTCGCGATGAAACGGGGCCGGCTCAAAGCCATTCCGGAGTGGAGTTCCTGGCGTCCGATGATGGAGGCGCTGGAAACGGCGAAAGCCAGCTTGCGCGCGGCAGTCGAGCACGTCTTCCACGTGATGAAGTGCCGGTTTGGATACAAGAAAGTTCGTTACAAAGGGCTGGCAAAGAACGAGGCGCAGGTGTTCAGCCTGCTGGGGCTTGGGAACCTGGTTCTGGCCGCACGATGGTTGAGCGCGACATAGGAGAGGTGCGTCCGAAGTTCGGGAAACCGAGCTTCGGAGGTAGCGGAAGCTGCCCGATTCGCCGAAAACCGCAGTCAAACAAGCCTCCAATGGCCAAAACCTATGTTTCTCGGCATGTCGTTGGACTTCCAACATCGGGCTGACTGAAAAAGCCGATAGTTCAGCGTTTCCCTAGACAAGAACAGTGGTGTCTGGGTGTCAACAGGAAAAAGTGCGGCGGATAGGAAAAATAACGTGTCTTTTTCCTACCTGCCTCAAGCATGCCCAGCGGTTCAGCAACGGTCAATGACGTGTCCTTCCGATCCATAGTGACCGGCATGTGAGAAATCTCACGCAG
>PXAT01000051.1 GCA_003565775.1 Ectothiorhodospiraceae bacterium
GTGCTCTTGCTGCCGGGCAGGATGATGAGATCGGCCGGCGGGATCGGCCGATTCGGCCCCACCAGTTGCAGATCCACCTCGGGGTGCAGACGCAGGGGGTCGAAATCCGTGTGATTACTGATCCGCGGCAGCGCCGGCACCGCCACACGCAGGGCATTCTCTCCGGCATCCCGCCCGGTCAGGCCGACACTGTCCTCGGCATCGAGAATCAGGCCCGACAGATACGGCAGCACGCCGAGCACCGGAATACCGGTTCGCTTCTCCAGCCAGTCCAGACCGGGCTGCAGGATCGCCGGATCACCACGAAAACGATTGATGATCATTCCCTTGACTCGGGACCGTTCGGCCGGCGCGAGCAATTCCAGCGTCCCGACCAGTTGGGCGAAGACCCCGCCCCGGTCGATATCGGCCACCAGCCAGACCGGGCAGTCGACCATTTCCGCGAAGCCCATATTGGCCAGATCATTGGCCCGCAGATTGATCTCGGCGGGACTGCCGGCACCCTCGGCAATCACCACCCGGTGCCGCGCGGTGAGGGCCTGCCAGGCGGCCAGCACGCTGTCCCGGGCCACCGCCTTGTAGCTGTGGTAGTCCAGGGCGTCCATGGTGCCGTGGACGCGTCCGCGAAGGATGATCTGGGCACCAGTATCGGACTGCGGCTTGAGCAGCAGCGGGTTCATGTCCGAATGCGGCTCCAGCCCGCAGGCCAGGGCCTGCAACGCCGTGGAGCGACCGATCTCGCCACCGTCCTCGGTCACCGCGCTGTTCAGCGCCATGTTCTGCGGCTTGAACGGCGCCACATCCACACCCTGTCGATGCAGCCAGCGACACAGGGCCGCCACCACCGTGCTCTTGCCGGAGTCGGAGGTGGTGCCCTGGATCATAAGCGTGGTCATTGTGACCCGCTGCAAGTGCCTGGCGCCCGGCGCCCGGCCTGGAGCAACATCTGCCTGGAACCGGGCGGCGGGCGCCGGGCGCTCATAACTCGACCCCCTTCTGCGCCTTCACCCCCGCCTGAAACGCATGCTTGTTGACCTTCATTTCGGTCACGGTGTCGGCGAGGTCGATCAGAGCGGGCGGGGCGTTGCGGCCGGTGACCACGACGTGCTGCATCGCCGGTCTGGCAGCCAGGTCATCCAGCACCTGGTCCAGATCCAGGTAGCGATATTTGAGGACGATATTGAGTTCGTCGAACAGCAGCAGATCGTAGGCCGGATCGGTGAGCATGGCGCGGGCCTTGTCCCAGGCCGCCTCGGCGGCGCGGATGTCCTGCTGGCGATCCTGGGTTTCCCAGGTAAAGCCCTCGCCCATGACGTGATAGTCCATGTTCTCCTGGCGGCGGAAGAAGGCCTCTTCACCGGTACTGAAACGGCCCTTGATGAACTGCACGATGCCCACCCGCATGTCATGGCCGAGGGCACGCGCCACCATGCCGAATCCGGAACTGCTCTTGCCCTTGCCCGGGCCGGTCAGCACCAGCAGCAGGCCACGCTCGTCCTGCGCCTGCCGAATCCGATCGTCCACCACCTGCTTGCGCCGCTGCATGCGCGCGCGATGCTTCTCGTCCAGTTCTGCCTCGGTCCTTTCGCTCATGGAATCACTCTCCGGGTTTGAACAGCCCCGCCGCCGTGCGCGGAGCCGACGGGAAATAGCCATGGAAATAGCTGGCGGTCAGTCCGCGGTCGCGGAAGATGGATTCGCCAGGCGTGCCGCCACGCTGGCGGATCGTGTGGGTCACGGGCGTCAGCGCCGTTTCCAGGCGCGAATGATGAAAGGTGTGGCCACGCAGCTCACCTTCGGGCAGGTCCACCGACTGCAGTCCGAGCCCGGTCAGGCGCCCGGCCATGATGGTTTCGCCGGGCAGCAGGCCGGCCATTGCGTGGCGCCGCCCGTCACCATCAGTCAGCGCTTCCATGCAGGCCATCATGCCGCCGCATTCGGCGAGGATCGGCTTGCCCGCCGCATGATGCGCGCGCATGGCTACCAGCATCGGCGTGTTACTCGCCAGTTGCGCGGCATGCAGCTCCGGGTAGCCGCCCGGCAACCACAGGGCATCGGCGTCCGGCATTCCATCGTCGGCCAGCGGCGAGAAATAGCGCAGTTCGGCACCCATGGCCTCCAGCAACTCGATGTTGGCGCGGTAGAGAAAGGCGAAGGCGCGGTCGCGGGCCACGGCAATCCGCAGCCCGGCCAAATGACGTTCCGGCGTTGCCGGTGCGGTGGCATGCAACTCGACTGGCGCAGGCAATGCCGTGAGTCCCGCCTCTTGGAGCACGGCCGCAGCCGCGTCCAGCTTGTCATCCAGGCCGTCGATCTCCTGGGCCTGCACGATCCCCAGGTGCCGGTCCGGAATGGACAGCGCCTCGTGTCGGGGCACGGCGCCGAGCAGCCGGATCTCCGGCGGCAGACAGTCGGCCAGGATCCGGCCGTGACCTGGACTGCCGATGCGGTTGGCGATGACCTCGGTGAGGCGGACGTCGTCACGATACCGGGCCAGCCCGGTGGCCACCGCCGCGAAGGTCTGGGCCATGCCCGAGGCGTCTATTACCGGCACCACCGGCATGCCGGCCAGCCCTGCCAGGTCGGCGCTGGACGGATTGCCGTCGAACAGCCCCATGGAGCCCTCGACCAGGATCAGATCCGCCTCGGTGGCGGCCCGGGCCAGGCGCCAGCGGCACTCGGCCTCGCCGGTCATCCAGGGATGCAACTGGTACACCGGGGCGCCGGAGGCTCGCTCCAGCACCATCGGGTCGAGAAAGTCCGGCCCGTGCTTGAAAACCCGTACACGGCGCCCGGCATTGCGATGCAGGCGTGCCAGTGCCGCGGTGATCATGGACTTGCCCTGACCCGAAGCCGGCGCGGTAATCAGTGCTGCCGGCGTGGTTCCGTGATAGCTCTCACTTGCTTGCATGCAGAATCCTGTTTGACGAATCAAGGACACACTGAAGCATTCCCGCGTCTGCGCGAATACTTCAGCGTTTCCTTAAGGAGACGCTGATCCGCGGCACGAACAGACGCACGCCACCCACCTCGACCACATCCAGCGGCTGACCGTACAACCCCTCCAGCGCCTGCGGCACCAGCATGGTAGCGGTCGGCCCCCAGCAGGCGGTGCCGTCCGGATACAACAGCAGGATCCGGTCACACCAGCGGGCGGCCAGATTCACGTCGTGCAGACACATCAGCACCGCCCGGCCCTCGGCAGCCTGCGCCCGCAGCAACCGCATGACCGCAACCTGATGCCGCAGATCCAGATGATTGCTGGGTTCGTCGGCCAGCCACAGCGCCGGTTGCTGGGTCAGCGCCGTGGCCACCGCCAGGCGCTGCCGCTCACCGCCGGACAGTGTGTTCACCGGCCGCGCCTCGTAACCATCCAGTTCGACGGCTCGCAACGCCGCCCGGGCGACGCCGATGTCGTCGGCGGTCTCCAGGTCCCAGGGCGAGAGGAACGGATGCCGGCCGATAAGTGCCGTCTCCAGCACGCTGGCCGGGAAGCCGTCCTGACGCTCCTGGAACACCACGGCCAGGCGCCGGGCAATGCGTTTGCGGCGCAGGCCCGCCAGCGGTTCACCGTCCAGCAGCACGCGCCCGGACCGCGGCCGGCGCAGACCCGCCAACGTGTGCAGCAGCGTGGTCTTGCCGGCACCGTTCGGCCCCAGCACACCCCAGACCTGACCGGACTCGACGTGCAGGCTCAGCGGCGTGCCGTCGCCCCGCTCCGGGATGTCGATCACCAGATCCTCGGTTGCCAGGCTGATCATCAGCGGCTCCGGTAAAGCAGATAGAGGAAAGTCGGCACGCCCAGCAGTGCGGTGATCACGCCCACCGGCAACTGTTCCGGCGCGATCAGCGTGCGGGCGCCGATATCCGCCAGCACCAGCAGGCTGCCGCCGGCCAGGGCCGAGGCCGGCAGGATCAGGCGCTGATCGGTGCCGAACACCAGACGCAGCATGTGCGGCACCACCAGGCCGATGAAGCCGATGGTGCCGGCAGTGATCACCGCGGTGGCGGTGAGCAGACTGGCGGCAACGAAGATGCCCCATTCCAGCGGCCGAACGGCCACGCCCAGGGTCGCCGCCTGCAGGGGACCGCGGGCCAGGGCATTGAGACTGCGGCCGAGCGGCGCGATCAGCACGCAGGCCAGCAGCAGCACGGTCAGCGAGGGCCAGGGCGAACGTGCGTAGGAAAGATCGCCCATCAGCCAGTAGAGCATGCCCGGCAGGCGCTCGGTGGGGCTGATCACCAGCATGAAGGTGATCAGCGCCCCCCAGCCCGCGGCCACAACGACGCCGGTGAGCAGCAAGCGTGTCGGCGTCCAGGAACCGGTGCCGTGGGCCAGACCGAACACCAGCACCGTGGACAGCAGGGCGCCGACAAAGGCGGAACCGGAAATGGCCAGGGCACCGAGTCCGACCAGCATGGCACCGAGGGCGCCCACCGCCGCGCCGCCGGAGAGGCCCAGCACATAGGGATCGGCCAGCGGATTGCGCAGCAGTACCTGCATCAGGGCACCGGCCACGGCCAGCAGCCCGCCGGTGCCGAAGGCCGCCAGCACCCGCGGCAGCCGGAGTTCCAGAACCAAGGTGCGATGCAGCGGTTCGGCATCGCCGGTCAGCACCGCAAACAGCCCGGATAGCGGTATCGGAACGCTGCCCCAGGCCACGGCCAGCAGCATGCTGCCCACCCCGATCAGGGCGAGCACCAGCAACGGCGGCCAGATGCGCACCAGCCCCGGTGCCGCTGGCACCGCACCGGCCGACCGGGCTTCCGGTTCAGCGGCGCTCACGGGCGGTCTCCAGATGCTCGCAGAGGATGCCGGCGCCCTCGGCGACCCGCGGCGTCGGCCGCTGGATCGTCGATGGCGGCACGAAAAAAAGATTGCCGGCCGCCGTGGCCGGCAGATCGGGAAAACCGGTCCAGGGCTCCAGCCAGCTTTCGTCGTCCTCACCCATACCGCCGGCGGCAATGGCCTCGGGCTGCGCGGCCAGCACCGATTCGCGGTCCAGACGCGGCGCCAGCCGTTCCAGGTCACCGAAGATGTTCTCACCACCACAGAGCCGGATGACCTGACTGATCAGGTGGCTGTCGTTGACCGTCATGATGGGATCATCCCAGATCTGGTAGAACAGCCGCACCGGATCGGCGTCGGCGTACTGCTCGCCCAGCGTCCGGATGGTATCGAGGAAGCTGTCGGCTGCCCGCTCGGCCTCCGCCCCGGTGGCCGCCAGACGCCCGAAACGCCGGACGCTGTGGGCCACATCCTCGAAATTCCGGACCTCGCTGAAATAGACGGTCAGACCCAGGTCTTCCAGGCGCTCCACCTGATCCGGCGGATTACCGCTGACCCAGACCACCACCAGATCCGGGTCCATGGCGAGCACGGTTTCCAGGTCCAGCCGGGTGTGACTGCCCACCCGCGGAATGTCGTTGGCGGCCTCCGGATAGTCGCTGTAACGCACGGCACCGACGATCTGCTCGCCGGCGCCGGCCGCGAACAGCAGTTCGGTGACCCCCGGCGACAGCGCAATGATGCGCTGTGCCGGTTGCTCAAGACAGACCGCACGGTCGCGGTCATCGGTGACGCAGAGACGCTCCCCTGCCAGAACCTGCGTCATTCCGAGCAGACAGAAGGCCCCGGCGCAGAGCGCCGGAACGACATTGCCAGGCAGACCGCGGTCAGCGATGCCCATAACGGACACTCAGGAACGCACTGCGGCCGGCCTGCTGATAGCGGTCACCGTCGAAGAAGCGGGCCACGGCGTAATCCCGGTCCAGCACGTTGTCCACGGTCAGCCGCGTCGACCAGTTTTCGGCAAACGCCCAGCTGGCGCGGAGGTTGAACAGCGGAAACCCCGACAGGCGGTCCGTGTTGTCGGCATCATCGTAACGATCCCCCTGGTAGACCGCGGTACCGCCCACCGATACAGCGCCGATCTGCCGATCGGCCTCCAGGCGCAGACTATGCGTCGAGCGGCGGCGGATGCGGTTGCGCGTGTCCCGGTCGCGAGGGTCGGTCACCGACAGCGAGGCCTGCAGGGTCCAGTCCTCGATGCGGGCACCCCCGGTCAGTTCCGCACCACGGATGCGGGCACGGTCAACATTCTCGGGCCGGAACGACACACTGTCGAAAACGATCAGGTTGCGGACGTCAGTCTGATAGGCCGCCATATCCCAGAACCAGGCGCCATGGGTTGCACGCAGGCCCAGTTCGGTGGTGCGCGAACGCTCCGGACTGAGATCGGGATTACCGAAACCCGGGAAGAACAGGTCGTTGAACGTGGGGCCACGGAATGCGGTACCGAAGCTTCCCCGTAGCCGGTACACCTCATCGACCTGATAGCCGAGCGCCACCGAACCGGTGGTCTCGCCACCGAAGGTTTCATTGTCATCGTGCCGGCCTGCCAGCTGCAGCTCGGCAGCGCCCAGATCCAGGAAAAGCTGTGCGAAACCGGCGACATTGTCCCGTCGGCGTTCGTCGAAGTCCGTCGTGCTGTCCACGCGGTCCCGCCGGAAATCACCGCCGATAACCACCTCGTGCGCATCCAGATACAGGTTGTTCTGCAGCCGGATTTCGTGGCGCCTGGTATTGAAACGGCTGAAGCCAAACGCATCTTCCGTATCTGCCTCGTCCCGTGATTCGCTGGCCGTCAGCATGGCATCCCACCAGCGCGTCACCGGCAGGGCCGCCCGGGCGCCGATCGCCTGCAGCGTGTAGTCCGTTTCTCCGCCATCGAATTCGGTGGTGCCGTCGCTGCGAAAACCCGTAAGTCCCACGTCCAGCCCGGACTCGAATTGATGGGACAGGCGCCCCACGGTGCTGTTGTTACGGAAGCCCTTGCGCTCGTCACCGCGGCGGATCGCAATGCCGTCGGTTTCGAAGTAATTATGGGCGACGCTGTAACGGGTATTGCCCTCGCTACCCGCGACCCCGGCACCGAACTCCCGCTGGCGGAAGGAACCGCCGCCGAACTGGATCCACGGTGAGGCCTCGCCGTCGCCTTCCGGGGTGAAGGCCTGCACCACGCCACCCACGGCGTCGGACCCGTAAACGCTGGAGCGCGGGCCACGCACGATCTCGACCCGGTCAATCAGTTGCGGTGACAGGAACTGCCAGGCCGGCGCACCGCCGGTGGCCGAATTCATGCGGATGCCGTCGATCAGCAGGACCGTGGACTCCGAACCGGTGCCGCGGGTGAAGACGCTGGTGTTCTTGCCGAAGGCCCCATTGGTGGTGAGATCGATGCCCGGCTGGCCGCGCAGCAGGTCGGACAGTTCCCGGGGTTGCTGGCGGTCGATGCGGTCGCGGTCGATGACCGTGACGCTGGACAGCGAATCATCCACGGTGCGTGCCGTGAGTGTCGGTGTGACGACGATGGGATTGATGGTGGCGGCGGCCAGCAACGGCTCGCCGGTGGATCCTGCGGATAAAGCGAATGGCAACACGAGTGCTGCCGCCCCGACGACGCGAGGCAGGATGTCCCCTTGCATGTTTGCTCCCTTGGCCGTGCCAACCCGCACGGCAGCTGTTTTTTATAACGAGCCGCGGGAGGCAGGAGCGGAGATGCATGGCGGGCACGAGATAACGCGGACCAGAACATGCCTCCGCGTCGCCCACCGCAACGCTCGGTCGATGCAAGCAGGCCGGTCTCCGGGCTGACGAGTCGGACAGTTGTCCGCGACGATCACCTTCCCGGGCAAAAACCCAGTGGCTTACGAATCGCCGTACACTCGATCACCGTTGCGGGGGCAGCGCCGGATTGTCGCGACAGCGTAGGCTGGCACGTCACCGGCTTCCCGTTTCAGCCCATGGCGCGGAACGCGCATGGGACACCTGATGCGGAATTGAAGCTAGCAGCGGCCCGACAGCCCGTCAACGCGGGATCGCCTGCAGGGCGGCCTGCAGCCGTCCCCAGTCCTGCTCGGCGCCCGGCAGGCCGATGCGCAGCGCGGTGGGATCGACAAATCGACGAATCAGGATCGCCTCGCGGGCCAGGCGTTCCTGAATCTCCTCGGCTCGCGGCTCCTCCCAGTACCGGAAAAGATCGGTTCCCGTCGTGGTGACCCCGAGCGTGTCCTCGATCACCGCGGTCAGGCGGCAGCCGGCGGCGGCCATGTGCCGGCGGCTGCTCCGTTGCCAGGCGTGGTCCGCCAGCGCCCGTTGCATCAGGTAACGGGCCGGACCACTGACAGCCCAGGGGCCGAGCTGTCCGGCCAGAGCCTCACAGACTTCGGCATCGCCGAGCAGCAGACCGGCACGCAGGCCGGCCAGACCGAAGAACTTGCCGAACGAGCGCAGCACCAGCAGCCCGGGACGCCCGAGTGCGCTCTGCAGCGAGTAATCGGGGCAGGTTTCGATGAAGGCCTCGTCGACGATCAGCCAGCCACCGCGCGTGACCAGCCGGGCATGCCAGTCCAGAAGCTCCGCCGGCGGCAACAGATCGCCGGTGGGATTGTTCGGCTGAATCCAGACCAGCACGTCCACGGTATCCACGGCGCGGGCCATGGCCGCCACCGGCACCGGCTGCACGGCATGGCCGGCCGCCCGCCAGGCGGCGACGTGCTCGGCGTAACCCGGCGTCGGCACGGCGACCCGACTCGCCCTGCGCAGGGTCGGCAACAACTGGATCGCCGCCTGACTCCCGGGCAGGGGCAGCACGCCGGTCGCCGGCTGCAACTGCAATGCCTGTCGCACCGCTGCAGAGAGACCATCGTCCTCGTCCGGCAGACGCTGCCAGACCTGGTCGGGGATTACCGGTAGCGGCCAGGCTCGGGGATTGATACCGGTGGACAGATCCAGCCATCGCGTCGCCGGGATACCCCAGTGCCGCGCTGCCGCGTGCAGACGACCCCCATGTTCCTGACCGTCATGCGCCATGCAGCAACCAGCCTCCAAGCCCGGAAATCAGTGCCACCAGCGGCAGCCAGACCATCAGACTGCGATGCAGCAGGATGAGCGCCCGTTCGATGCTGCCGGCATCGGCCGGTTCGCCGTCACCCAGTTCCGGACGGGGCCGCCAGCCGTCGGCATAGGGTGCCGGTCCACCGAGACGCAAACCCAGCGCACCGGCGCCTGCCGCCATGACCGGACCGGCGTTGGGGCTGTCCCATTGCCGCGCCTGGGTTCGCCAGCAACGCAGCGCTAGCCGCGTGTCGCCGACCAGAGCGTAAGCAACTGCGGTCAACCGCGCGGGTATCCAGTTCAGCAGATCGTCCAGGCGCGCTGCGGCCCACCCGAAACGTTCGAAGCGCGGGTTGCGATAGCCCCACATGGCATCGAGCGTATTGACCAGGCGGTGCAGGACAACGCCGGGCAGACCCGCCACGGCGAACCAGAACAGGCTGGCCGTGACCGCATCAGCGCCGTTCTCCAGCACCGACTCGGTGGTCGCCACCGCGACGCCGCTGGCGTCGAGCCGGCTGGCATCCCGGGAAACCATCATCGCCACCGCTGAACGCGCGGCCGTCAGATCTCCTACCTTCAGCGGATTCGCCACTGCGCGCGCATGCAGGGCCAGACTGCGATGGCCGATCGCCAGATACAGCACCAGAACCTCCAGCGCAGTTAGCCAGCCGAGGGGCAGCACCGCCGCGAGCATCGCGGCCAGCAGAGTCGGAGGGATCACCAGCAAAGCCAGCGCCAGCGCGCCGGACAGACGGCGGCCCGCGCCGCCCGCATTCAGGCGCGCCTCGAGCCGCTGGACCAGGCCGCCGAACGCCACCAGCGGATGGCCGCGGCGCGGCTCATCCAGCCAGTGGTCCAGCAAGAGCGCGGCAAGACAGATCAGGGCAGTCAGCATGATGCCGGGCATCATGACCGCAAGCCGTGGCGCTGTGAATCGTCACTTGACACCCAAAAGGGTGCGCCGGAGCATCAGGCGCTTTCCGAAACCGGGATGCCGATGGCATGTCATCCATGGACGACTGGTGGCGCGAACTGCCGATGCCGGACCGGCAGGCCGCAGCGGCGGCTGGCGAACGCCAGGCACAACTGACCAAGCCACCGGGCTCGCTCGGCCGCCTGGAGCAGCTGGCGATCCGGCTGGCGGCGCAGCAGGCACGGAGCCGCCCGGCGGTGGAGCGGGTGCAGGTTGCCGTCTTCGCCGCCGACCACGGGGTCTGCGCCGAGGGCGTGTCGGCCTTCCCGCAGGCGGTCACCGTGCAGATGCTGCAGAATTTCGCGCATGGCGGTGCCGCCATCAGCGTGCTGGCGAGGGATCTCGGTGCGAACCTGGAGGTCATCAACCTCGGCACCGTGGAAGCCTGTGCCACCCGCTCCATGATCCGGGATGAATCCATCGGGGCAGGCACCGGCAACATTGCCCGGGAGCCGGCCATGAGCGAGGCGCAACTGCGCCAGGCCATGGCATCCGGCCGTGCCGCGGCAAACCGCGCTGCCGCCAACGGCGCGGAGCTGTTCATCGGCGGCGAGATGGGCATCGGCAATACCACGACCGCCGCGGCCGTCGCCTGCGCCTTGCTGGATGCCGAACCGGAAACGCTGATCGGCCGCGGCACCGGGGTGGACGACGCCGGCCTGAAACGCAAGCTGGCCGCGGTCCGGCGGGCCCTGCTGCGTCACGGCGAGACGCGGGAACCACTGGCCGTGCTGGCCTCGCTGGGCGGCTTCGAAATCGCGGCCCTGGCCGGCGCCATGCTCGGCTGCGCCCGGCATCGGTTGCCGGTACTGGTGGACGGTTTCATCGTCTCGGCGGCGGCGCTGGCCGCGCTGCGGCTGCAGCCGGCCCTGGCCGACTGGTTGCATTTCAGTCACCGCTCCGACGAGGCCGGGCACGGTCGACTGCTGCAGGCACTGAATGCGGAACCGCTGCTGGATCTGGGCATGCGCCTGGGGGAAGGCAGCGGTGCAGCAGTGGCGCTGCCGCTGCTGCGCGCCGCCTGCGTCCTGCATAACAGCATGGCTACCTTTGCCGAAGCCGGTGTCGCCGATGGCGACACCCCTGATCACTGACAGCAGCACGCAGGCACCGCATGAACGAACAGACACCGGCCA
>PXAT01000139.1 GCA_003565775.1 Ectothiorhodospiraceae bacterium
CCAAAAAATGCCCCTGCCATATCTTCCCGCGTCGGGATTCATGGTAAATCGAAGAATCCCTCAGCCTCCAGCTCATCCCATATGTGCTGAACGACTTCTCCACCTTGCCTGGCTACGCTATCGAGATCCTCAGAGAGGAATTCTCCGTCCATGATCTGTACGTTCCCGTCGGTAATAACGAGTCGAACGGATTTGCCATGCGCATAAAGCAGGTTGCTCAGTGGCTCCGGAGGCAGCGCTCCAGTTCCCACCAGGGGGCCGCTTACGTCGATCCCCACCAGGTCTGCCTTTGCGCCAAACGTGATTCGACCGAGATCGGGGCGCCCCAGGCCATCTGCAGCCACCGTTGTGGCCCCACGTATGGAATCCCACATGGTCGGGCGCCTCAGCGGCACGTCACTGGAGTTTTGTAGCAGCGCGAAACGGGCCTGCCCGTAAAGAACAGAAAGCTTGAGGTTCTCTACGAAGTCATTGGAGTGCGTGTCGATGCCGATGTTCACGTTCATGTTTGCGCCGAGCGCCTCCGGGTATGGCTGCGTGCCGCCGCCGGCACCCCCGGCGGAAGGACAGTGGGAATAAACCGCTCCTCCGGCATTCAGGACTGGAGGATCAACGACGAAGTCGAGGCCGCTCATGTGTGCGCCAAAGAAGGGACCATCGTAGAAGCCAAACTGCTCACACCATTGAGCAGGTGTTTTGCCCCACAGTCGGCGTACAGTCGCAGTCTCACCGGCAGATTGAGAGAGATGGATGTGGATACCGTGCCCGAGTTCTGCCGCTGCGGCAGCGATCGCTGTCATTGTCTCGGGTGTCTGGGTATCGGTGGCATGTGGAGCCATTTGAGGAAGAATTCGCCCATTCTCGATACCATTGATCGTGCGAGCAAACTCCAGATTGGCCTGGATTTCCTCCAGGGTCTCGGGAACTGAATCGAAAAGCGCCTGATCGTCGGCTCTGAACCAGATCGGGAACAGGCGTGCGATACCGGGCACCATGCCACCCGGATATCCGCGGACACCCCAGCGTCGTGCGACACGGACATAGGATTTTGCCTGACGAAGACTCAGGCTCTGTTCAACATGCGTGGTGGAACCACCCAGCAACAACTCCGCGACGTTAAACGCCGTTAGCGCATCCATCTCGTCATCGCTTAGTTTTTCCACCAGCTCAAGCGGGCGCGCGAAAGATCGACCAACCTCAATGATGCCCCGTGTAGGCGTCGCGCTGCAGGCATGTGTATGCCCTGAAATGAACCCGGGAACAACCAACTGGCCGCGTGCGTCAAGCTTCCGGAAGCCAGCGATGTCCCCTTTTCGGACCTCTTCAATAAGTCCGTCCCTGACCAGGATCGATACATCGCGGACAAGTTGGGGCTCTCCGTATTCCTCCACAAGAGCCCAGCCGGCATTGACAACAAAAGGACCCGCCGGGACTTGCTGTCTGCCACGCCCCGGGTTTCCTGCCGGCCCACGGCCTGGGGCGTTGGATGATTGACCCTGAGCAAGTGCCGCAAGGGGCGAGGCAAGAATGGGCGCAGCGACCGCTCCCTTGAGGAAGATGCGTCGCTTTGTCGAAGTCGGCGCCTCAACGTCATTCGATCGGCGTGTTTCTCCTTCACATACAAAACAGGAACCAGCATGCGTATGGGAATCATGGTCGTCATTATTGATAGCCATTTCTATGGTCTCCTTATGGTTTTTCTGCCCTCGAATTAAAAAATATAGATCCATTTTTTAGGAGGTGCCATGCGCTGGAGTAGTTCTTGTTAGGAGAACCAAAAGCCGTTGATTGATATGTATTTTTTTAAGTTTTCAAGGTTGTAACATTCTGATCATTTTTTGAAATTTTCCAGACCTTTTTTCGGGGTGATTAATTATTTTTAATGCTATTGACTGCTCTCTGGTTCTTCCGATAGCGGTTGGAACGGATTCTGGGGGAAGGCCAAGGTCGACAATGCGTTTTTCGTCTACCTGCTTGCCAGATCGGTTTGGAACGCTCTTTTTGTTCCGGCCTCGCGGAACGAAACAAGACGCCGCTTCTGCTCATCCCACAGGGCGAGAGGGACGCAGGCCAGGCTTTGTCGCAGTGTGATCCGGCCGGTGTGCTGGAGGTTCGGGTGGTCTCGCAGTACCTCGGGTAGCCGGTAGAAGGGAATGCGGCTGCACAGATGGTGGACGTGGTGCACGCCGATATTGGCGCTGAACCATCGCAGGACGGCCGGCAAAACGTAGTGGGAGCTGCCCGAGAATGCGGACTGGTCGAAGTCCCACTCGTCTTCGTGTCTCCAGTAGGTGTCTTCGAACTGGTGCTGGACATAGAACAGCCAAACACCGATCGCCGAGGCGAGCAGTGTAATGGGCAGTTGCACCAGCAGAAACGGGCCGAGGCCGACCAGCCAGATCATGCCGGCGACCACGAGCACGATGGCGGCGTTCGTGCCCATTGTGCTGACCCAGGGCATCCATCCGGAACGCATGTTGTTCATGGGCAGGCGGTGGTCCAGCAGAAAGACGTAGGCCGGCCCGATGCCGAACAGGACCAGCGGGTGCCGGTACAGCCGATAACGCAGCCGTTGCAGTCCCGGCAGGTCCTGGTACTCGCGCACTGTCAGCGTCTCGATCCCGCCAATGGACGGCCGGTCCAGATTGCCGGATCTGGCATGATGAATCGCGTGACTGTGGCGCCAGAAATCGTGCGGCGTCAGTGTGAGTATGCCGATGACGCGGCCGACCCAGTCATTCGCCCGACGGGAATGAAAGAACGAGCCATGGCTGCAGTCATGCTGGATCATGAAAAGCCGTACGAGGAAACCCGCAGCCGGCAGCACCAGGATCAGACCGATCCAGTAGCCGAGATGCAGCGCACCCCAGATCAGCCCCCAGAGCAACGCGAACGGGACCGCCGTGATCAGGAGCTCGACGACACTGCGCGCGATACGCGGTCCACGATACGTCTTTAGCTTATGCCGCAGCGCCCGCGGATTGTCTGGTGTGTCGATCCCTGATGTTTGCAGCTGCATGCTTTGAACTCTTGGGGGTATCGGGTGGGCAGGTGGCGGCCTGACGGGGACCGATCATCGGTCAGCCGTCAGGCTGATTCCCCGGGACGGGGGTTGTCTGTACGCGAACGAACATAGGTCCTCCGGCTTGCTGGCGTTTACCGGGCAAGTTCGGCTTGCCGTCCGCGTTACACTGGGCCCGATCAAACGCTGACCGGAGGTCTCCCTGTTGCTCCGCTTTCCCTTCGATAACAGTTATGCCCGTCTGCCGGGGGGGTTCTATCAGCGATCAGCTGCTGCCACGGTCTCGCGGCCGCAGCTGGTGGCCTTGAACCGCTCGTTGGCCGAGGCGCTCGGTCTGGATCTGGCAGATACGGACGAGGCCGGGCTGGCCGAGATTTTTGCCGGTGTGCAGTTGCCTGAAGGCGCCCAGCCGCTGGCGATGGCGTACTCCGGGCACCAGTTCGGCAACTTCGTGCCGACGCTGGGCGACGGTCGTGCCCTGCTGCTGGGCGAGGTGATTGATGCCAGCGGGCAGCGTCGGGACATTCAGTTGAAAGGTGCCGGCCGCACGCCGTTTTCCAGGGGTGGTGATGGCCTGTGTCCTCTGGGTCCCGGGATCCGCGAATACCTGGTCAGCGAGGCGATGCATGCGCTGGGCGTGCCCACCACGCGCGCGCTGGCGCTGGTCACCACCGGCGAAACGGCGTTGCGCGAGGTGGCCCATCCGGCCTCGGTGCTGACCCGGGTCGCGGCCAGTCATGTCCGGGTCGGGACCTTCCAGTACTTCGCCGCGCGCGACGACCGGGACAACCTCGAACGCCTTGCCGATTATGTGATCCAGCGGCATTACCCGGAGATCGAGGGATCAGAGGCGCCGTATCGTGATCTGCTGGCGGCGATCGCGGCGCGTCAGGCGGTGCTTATCGCGCACTGGATGCGGCTGGGTTTCATCCATGGCGTGATGAATACCGACAACATGGCGGTGTCCGGCGAGACCATCGACTACGGGCCCTGCGCGTTCATGGACGAATTCCGCGCCGATGCCCGGTTCAGTTTCATCGACCAGCATGGCCGCTACGCCTACGCCAATCAGCCGGCACTGGCGGTATGGAACCTGAGTCGTCTGGCGGAGGCGATGCTGCCGCTGCTGCATGACGATCAGGACACAGCGGTCACCATTGCACAGGAGGTGCTGGAAGGCTTCATGCCCGCCTACGAAAAGCACTGGCTGGAGGAGATGCGGCGCAAGCTGGGGTTGCTGGATGCGCACGATGACGACGGCGACCTGGCTTATTCGCTATTCGAGGCCATGCAGGCCAATCGGGTCGATTTCACGCTACTGTTCCAGCGGTTGAGTACCGTGGTCGACCAGCCGACCGAGGCCGATGCCGTCCGCGTGCTGTTCGGGCAGCCGGAAGACTGGGATGCCTGGGAAGCACGCTGGCGTCAGCGGCTGGACGCGGAAACAGGCGATGGGGAGGCGCGCAAGCAGATGATGCTGGCCGCCAATCCGGCGGTGATTCCCCGAAATCACCTGATCGAACGGGCGATCCGCGCGGCCGAGGACGACGGCGACTTTGCCGTTTTCCATCGGCTGCGCGAGGCGCTGATCCGTCCCTTCGAGGTGAGCCCCGGAGATCACGATCTGGTTCAGCCGCCGGAGCCCGGTGAGCGCGTCACGCAGACCTTCTGCGGGACCTGAACCAGGGCGGACAGTGCCACCGGGATGACGGTCGCAGCGAGGCGACCGTCACACCTCAGTGATGCCCGCCGCTGGCGTTGGGATCGTCGTAAGCGGCCAGATCATCCATCAGTCGCGCGCCCTGGCCGGCCGGGTGAATTACCTCCACCTCGGAACCGACTCGGCGCAGTTTGCCCACGACCTTGTCTATCGCGCCCACGGCGGAACTGTCCCATAGCGTGGCGCCGGACAGATCGATGGTGATCCGCGGGATTCTCGCGCTGTAATCGAAGCCGTCGAGGAAATTGTCCACGGCGACGAAGAACAGCACGCCGCGTACCTGGTAGGTGCGATGGCTGATCTGGCCGTCGTCGTCCTGCTGGTCTTCGTGGTGCACCTGGATCTGCGTTGCCAGCTTGCGCACGAAGAACACGGCACTCAGTAGCACACCGGCGAACACGCCCTTGGCCAGATCGTGGGTCAGCACCACGGTCACCACGGTGACGATCAGCACCACGGCATCGGTGCGCGGCATCCTGCGCAGCATCGAGAAGGTACTCCAGTCGAAGGTGCCGATCGAGACCATGATCATCACCGCCACCAGCGCCGGCATCGGGATCATCGATACGTAATCGCCGAGCACCAGGATCAGGAACAGCAGAAAGACGGCTGCGGCCAGTGTCGACAGCCGTCCGCGGCCGCCGGATTTCACGTTGATCACCGACTGGCCGATCATTGCACAGCCGGCCATGCCGCCGAAAAAGCCGCTGGTGATATTGGCAATGCCCTGACCCTTGCACTCGCGGTTCTTGTTGCTCGGCGTGTCGGTGAGGTCGTCGACGATGGACGCGGTCAGCAACGATTCCAGCAGGCCGACAATGGTCAGCGTCAGTGCCACCGGCAGGATGATCTGCAGGGTCTCGAAGGTGAACGGCACGGCTGGCAGACCGAAGAATGGCAGTCCGTCTGGCAGTTCACCCATGTCGCCGACGGTGCCCAGCGGCAGATTGAACATCACGGCAACCACGGTGATGGCGACAATCGCGACCAGCGACGGCGGGAAAGAACGATTGATATACGGGAAGCCGTAGATGATGGCCAGACCGACGGCGACGGCGACATAGGTGGGTATACCCAGCCCGACGAAATGCGGTACCTGAGCCATGAAGATCAGGATTGCCAGTGCATTGACGAAGCCGAGCATTACCGTGCGTGGGATGAACATCATGTAGCGCGCCAGCTTGAAATAGCCGAACACGATCTGCAGCAGGCCGGTGAGAATCGTTGCGGCGAACAGATACTCGACGCCGTGATCGGCCACCAGCGTGATCATCAGCAGGGCCATCGCGCCGGTGGCAGCGGAGATCATGCCGGGGCGGCCGCCGGTGAAGGCGATGACCACGGCAATGCAGAACGAGGCGTAAAGGCCGACCTTGGGGTCGACACCGGCGATGATGGAAAACGCGACGGCTTCGGGGATCAGGGCCAGGGCCACGACAAGTCCGGCGATCAGGTCACCGCGGACATTGCCGAACCAGGACTTGCGCAAGTCCTGTGCTCGTTGCTGCCAGGTATCCGTTTGCATCTGTTTTCCTTTCACCGCAAAACGCCAAAAGCCGTCCGTTTGACAGAGTCCGCGGCGCACTGACAGGAGAAGAAACAGTTGGCGGATCGACGTCTTTACGCCTTGCCGCTCATTGTTTCCTCAGTGTCGCGCTGCGATTGGACCTGTCTAGCGAACAGCTCTAAACCGGAACGACGGAGAGCACGGGTCATGACTATCGACGTGGCGAGTTTGATCGGGGAGGATCGATGCTGCCTCTCGACCCGTGCCGGGACCGAGAAAGCGCTGAACGATACGGCGCGACGGGGAATGTTGCAAGCGCACACCAGAAAGACGGCTGTGCCGATCGAGACACAATCGGGTAGGCTTCAGGTCACGCAGACCGACGTCAGACGCGGTCAGTCACAAACGGAGGACAGCTCATGCTGCGCCGCATCCTGGTGCCCATCAATTTCACCACGCCGTCGGCCCGCGCGGTTGCCGTGGTGCGCGACTTCTGCCCGGAAGGCGCGGTGATTCGGTTGCTGCATGTGATCGACCCCAGTGATCTCGCCGAGGCCACCGCCAATCCGGCGATCAATCCGATGCACGCCAGGGACGAACGCAGCAAGGCGGAAAAGGTTGCCGAGGAGCGGGTCAGGACCTGGCTGCGTGATGGCGAGGAATACGCCATCGAAATCGGTAGCGCGGCGGACCGGATCAGCGAGCATGCCGATGTCTGGAATGCCGACATGATTGCCATGGGCACCCGCGGACGCAGTGGCATCAAGCAGTTCCTGCAGGGCTCGGCCACCGAATGGCTGGTGCGTCATGCCAAGCAGCCGGTGTTGGTGGTGCACGATGTCGAACTGGACCAGGATCAGGCTCGGCATCTGCCGCCCGTGGATTGAAACGGTAACCGCGATCGGCGGTGCCGATCGCGGCCGCATCAGGTCTGCGGGTCGACCGTCAGTCGCGCCTCGGTACCTGGCGCTCCGATTCGGCAAACACCCAGGAAATTCCGGCCCCCACCAGCCAGGCATCGTCCCGCTCCACCAGAGGACTGTTCCGGATTCGGGCACCGTCGAGGCGCTCGTAGCGACCGAACGCCCCGACCCAGATTGGCCCCAACCGCCGACTGCTGGCCAGACTCAGACGCGCACCGCTATAGCCGCCGCTGGCATCGAACTTCGGCCGCTCCCCGGGGATTTCGTCGCGGGCACGCACGGTATAGAAATAGTCATGATAGCGACTGTCGGCAAATACCGGTCCGATCGACGCTGTTCGACGCCATTGCCCGCTGAATCCCGCGGCGTTGTCCACCCAGTACAGGTTTGGTGCGAACGACCATCCCTGATGGTCGAAGCGTGGTCCGGAATCCACCGAGATGGCCGCCCGCAGCGGCAGGCGCAGACTCAGCGAGCGCAGCCGGTCCTGCTCCTGCCACAACAGGATATTGATGGATGGCCCCATCTCGAGGATCGGTGACAGATTGTCCATACCGGCGCGGGCGTTGTTGTCGTCATTCACCGGGAACACGCCGTCCAGGCTCAGATCCAGCTCGATACGGTCGGAGGTGAACAACAGGCTGCGCAGGCCGTCACGGTCGAAGCGCAGGATCTCGCCGCGGTAGACGACGTAGGGAATCGGGAAGAACAGCGTTTCGGACTGATCGGAGCCGCGGTAGTGCGGATAGCGCAGCGCACCGGCGCCGAGCCCGGCTTCCCACAGTGGTTCCTGGGCCGGTAGCGTCAGCGGCCAGAGCAGAAGCGCCAGCAGGCATGCGGCAAGACGACGCATCAGGGCAGAAACTGCTCCTTGACGATGCGCTCTTCCAGATTGTGCTCCGGATCGAACAGCAGAGTCAGGGCGCGCTCGTTATCCTCGCGGATGGACACATAGCGGACATCACGGACTTCGGTGAAATCCGCCACTGCGCTGACCGGACGCTTGGTGGGCTGGAGAATCTCGAACTCCACATGTACCGAATTGTGCAGCACCGCGCCACGCCAGCGCCGGGGCCGGAATGCCGCGATCGGGGTCAGGGCCAGGATGCCCGCGCGCAGCGGCAGAATCGGCCCGTCCGCTGACAGGTTATACGAGGTGCTGCCGGCCGGTGTCGCCACCAGCACGCCGTCGGCGGTCAGTTCCGGAAGCCTTTCGACACCGTCGACGCTGATCCGGATCTTGGCGGTCTGCCGGGTTTCGCGCAGCAGCGAGACTTCGTTGATCGCGCGCGCCTCGCGCAGGCTGCCGCTGGCGGTTCGGGCCTGCATGTGCAGCGGTTTGATGGTCACCGGCTCGGCCCGGGTCAGGCGTTCCAGCAGGCCGTTACCCTGCACCGAATTCATCAGGAAACCGACGCTGCCGCAATTCATGCCGAACACCGGTTTGCCGAGGTTCATGTAACGGTGCAGGGTCCGCAGCATCAGCCCGTCACCGCCCAGGGCGACGATCACGTCGGCCTCCTCCGGGGGCACCTCGCCGTACTGCTGTCGCAGCGCCTGCGCGGTGCGGACGGCGGGCTCGGCGGTACTGGCGACGATATGGATGCGCGGTTCAGACATGGGCCGACTCGTTGGTCTCCTGATATTTGTCCCAGGCTTCCGCCATCGCCTGGCCGCGTGACTGGCTGACGCTGATGCAGATCAGCATGGCAATGATGAACAGGGCGGCGCAGAACAGGATCGAGGCCTGGAGACCGACCGCCGCCTGCAGCAGTCCGAGTCCGAGTATACCGATCACGCCCGCGAGTTTGTTGGTCAACCCCCAGAAGCCGTAGAACTCGCCGGCCTTGCTCGCCGGTGCGAGGATGCCTACCAGCGCGCGGCTCGCCGACTGGCTGGAGCCCAGGCTGAGCCCGGCCAGGCAGCCGACGAACAGGAACAAATGCTGCGCCTGCCAGTCGACGCCGAAGGTGGTGTTGATGGCCTCGGTCAGTGCGGGCGTCGCCCAGATCGCGAGGATGGCCAGCACCCAGAGTCCGAGCGTGCACTGATAGGTGAACTTGGCACCGAGCCGGTCCTGCAGAAAACCGAAGCCGAGGGCCCCGGCGGCTGCGGTGATCTGCACCACGATGAACATGATATTGCGAACCGACTCATCCCAGCCGATGACCTGGGCGCCGTAGATGAAGGCGAAGGTGATGATGATCGAGATGCCGGCCATGGCGAACAGCACCGAAATCAGGAATACGCTCAGGTCGCGAAACTGTTGCAACTCGCGCCAGGTGGTGTAGAGGCGCTGCATACCGGCGCTGAAATAGGTCTTGCCCGCGGGCAGCGCCCTCGGTGTGCCGCGCTCCTTCAGCCAGATGAAGGTCGGAATGGCTGCAACCAGGAAGAAAGCGGCGGCAAACGGACCGACCCAGCGGATGCGGTCGAAGTTATCGGCGGTGGCGTCGCCGAGGAAGGCCAGCGTGAAGCCGGCGGCAAACAGACCGCCGATGTAACCCAGCGCCCAGCCGAAACCCGAGATCGCACCCAGGTCGCGGGACGGGCCCAGTTCCGGCAGGAACGATGCAATGAACGATTCGCCCACCGAGTAGGCATAGTTGGACACCACCAGCAGCAGCATGCCCAGCAGGATGTAGCCGGGTGCGACGAAGTAGAGCATCGCGGTACTGATCACCGTCAACAGGTAACTCGCGAACAGGAAGCGCTTCTTGGATGCAGAGAAATCCATGATCGCGCCGTAAAGCGGCGCACTGACGACGACCAGCAGATAGCTGGTGGAGATGGCGACGCTCCAGAGCAGATTGCCCAGCCGGTAGTCGTCACCGCGGTCGCCGACGATGACGGTGGTGAACAGTTCGCCGAAGATCACGGTGACGATCAGCAGGGTGAAGGCCTGGTTCGCGAAATCGAACATGGCCCAGCCGAAGATCTCGCGCTTCGGTACCCGCTCGGTAGGGCGTCGGATCGGCGGGTGGATCATCGTAGCCGCTCGCGCCCGTCGTCGGTGCGACGATAGCGTTCCCAGTCATCCTGCCCGCTGCGGCACATGCCATAGACGAAGGGCGTCTGCATGCCCGGGATCTGGAAGCGCAGATCGCGGAACCAGACGCAGGTGTCGCCGTCGACCCGCTCGATGCGGTAGAGGGCCGGCGCGTCAGCAAACCAGTGATAGAACTGCATGTCCGGCTCGGCCCAGACAGCGCGGGCGGCGGCATCCTCGGAGCCGTCACCGAATTGCCGATAGTTTAGCCACTCGGCCTGATCCACCGGTGGATAGGCGGCATGCAGGCGCCGCAGGAAGCCTGCGTCCGCAGCGGGCGCCGCCGGTGCCTCGCGCCGCAGCAGATTGAAGCGGGCCAGCTTGTGCTGCTCATCGGCGGTGATGATCACCTTCCAGTTGAACCACGACAGCGGTTGCGGGTAGGCCTCGACGTGTTCGGCGCCGATGCCCTGCGTTTCGGCGTGGGCCACCCCCACCGAAAGCGCATGGCGGTATTGGCTGTACTGCAGCAGCACGGCGGCAGCGATGAAGGCCAGTGTCACACCCGCAAGCAGTCGCGGTCGCCAGACCAGCGACAGCAGCAGGCCGATCAGCAGAATCGCCGAGAACCAGGGGTCGATGATGAAGGTGGTGTTGAATCCCGGTGCCCAGTTGCTCAGCGGTGCCAGGATCTGCGTGCCGTAGCTGGTGATGAGGTCGCCGAGAATGTGGATGCCGAGGCCCAGCGCCGAGACGCCGTAATA
>PXAT01000090.1 GCA_003565775.1 Ectothiorhodospiraceae bacterium
GGTTTCAGCTTCCACTCACGGCGCAGCCGCAACAGCGGCAAACGCTACCCGCACGTCGAGCCGTCACGGCGGTCGGTGCAGCGGATCAAAGACCGCACCACGGCACTGACCTCGCGACGTCGCACACCGGTACCGATGCCCTGCATCATCAGCGAACTCAACCGCACCCTGCGCGGCTGGTCCAACTATTTCCACCATCGTAACTGCACGGGGGTCATGTCCAAGGTCAAGATGCACGTCGAGGAACGGGTTCGTACGCATTTGCGTCGGCGCCACAAGCTGGTCAGTCGCGCGCAGGCGTACCACCATTTCCCTGGCCCTGTGATCTATGGACGCTACGGACTTTTCAAACTGCCCACGCATGCGCCCTGGCGATCGGCGCATGCCCTGGCGTGAAGGGCATCGGAAAGCCGTGTACGGGAGAACTGTACGCACGGTTTGATGAGGGGGGACAGGCCAACAGGGCTACGTCCCGGCTATTGAGGCACCGCCAGACGAAAGGGGCGGCAACAGATAGGCCGGAGCTACGGCGGTGGTAACCTGTCCTCTACTCTACCCATACCTTGTGACCTCGTCCCTCTCGTAAAATCTGACCCAGCCCTTCTCGTTGATCGGCCTTCGGGCTCTCGGCGCCCGGAGGTCTTTCGCGCGCCCAGAAGCCGTCCGGGCTTCCCTGCCATCCGAAACAACCCGGAATCACTCTGCCGATGGCTCAGAACCTGGTACCATGCCCACCAGGGAGCTGGGTCGGATGGCTAGGGAGAACGTTCTCCGGCGTCTTGCTTGGGGACTGGCCATTCCCGATAGTGCTCGGAAGCTCGTATCCAGGCCGGCAACCAGTGAAGATCATGCTCGACTGTCCGGCCCCTGAGCCCGCACTCCCAGAGCACCAGGATCCGCCAGCCGGCATCCAGCAGCGCTTCCCGGGTGCGGTGGTCACGTTCAACATTGGCAGCGAATTTATCGCGCCAGCGCTTGGGGTTGGTGGCGGGTGTGGTAGCGAGAGGACAGCCCCGGTGTCTGTGCCAGAAACAGCCATGAACAAAGACTGCAAGATTATGTTTTTTCATGACCAAGTCCGGCCTACCGGGCAACCCAACCACATGCAGTCGAAAACGAAAGCCATGCGAGTGAAGAAAGCGCCGCAGTCGCACTTCGGGATTGGTGTTTTTCGACCGGATGGCGGACATCATCCGGGAGCGAGTGGCACGGTCAACAATATCCATCGGGATATGGTCCAACGGCATACACCGTGCACGCAACGTTCCGTAGCCGGAGCATTGCGATGAGCGAGCGGGTTCCCGTAGCCGACCTGTTCGCCGGCCCGGGAGGCCTTGGCGAGGGCTTCGCCTCGCTGGCAGATTTTTTCCGCATCGAACTTTCGGCCGAATGCAGCCCCTCCGCACACAAGACGCTGCGACTCAGGGCCTTCAAGCGGGCCCTGGAGGAAAACGGAGGGGGTGGACTGGAGGATTACTACCAATACATTCAGGGTCGGACGCACTCGCCATTTTCATCTGCAACCCGCGACGCCTGGGAAAAAGCAGAACAGGAAGCCATGTGTATCACCCTTGGCAACCCGGATGATGACAAGCGTTTCTCCGATGCTCTGGACGCCAGAAATTTCGGGGCTGCGAACGGTGTGCTGATAGGGGGGCCACCATGCCAGGCGTACTCGCTCGTCGGGCGTTCCCGGAACCGGGGAATCGCCGGCTACGTGCCGGAGAAAGATGACCGCCACTTCCTTTACCGCGAATACCTGAAGCTGATCCAGCACTACCGCCCGGCGGTCTTCGTGATGGAGAACGTGAAGGGCATCCTAACGTCGCGCGTTGGCGGGAAACGAATCTTCCACCAGATCCTGAAAGACCTGGTGGAACCGGACACCGCACTCGATCGGGATTCGAATGGTCCCGGGTACCGCATTCACTCGCTGGCTGACCCGAAAGCGGTCTTCAGAGCCTGTGATGACCCCGAAGCCATCTCCGGACACGCGTTCCTCTTACACTCGGAAGATTACGGCATTCCGCAGACCCGTCACCGTATCTTCCTTATCGGCGTGCGCGAGGACATCAAGGCCGAACCCGGAATCTTGAAGATGCGGCCGCCCGTGACCGCAGGCGAGGCCCTTGCGGACCTCCCCCCGCTGCGCAGCGCACTGTCTCGGAAGGACAGTGAGGCCGCCTGGCGCGATAACATCCACAAGCGAATTGAAACGCTCTGCGGCGAAGCCAGGCGGCAAGGCAGGGGCGAAATGGCCGAACGCCTTCAGTACGTCGGCACCAGAATACGCAAAGGGAAGAGCCTTGGCCGTGGCGGCCTGCGCTGCCCCAAACCCCGGGGGCCAGAGCTTCCGGAACACTCCGAGCTAGCAGAATGGTGGAACGATCCGGAACTCCAGATGGTGTTGAATCACGAAGCGCGCTCGCACATGCCGAGCGACCTCGGGCGCTATCTGTATGCCTCCGTGTTTGCCGACCTCTACGGCCGCTCACCCTCCGGCGCCGCTGACTTCGGACTCCCCAGCCTGGCGCCCAACCATGCAAACTGGACGACCGGAAAGTTCGCCGACCGCTTCCGCGTCCAGTTGCGCAACGAGCCGGCAAAGACGATCACCAGTCACATATCAAAGGATGGCCACTACTACATCCATCATGACCCGGGGCAGTGCCGTGCCCTGACCGTCCGCGAGGCCGCGCGCATCCAGACCTTTCCGGACAACTACTTCTTCGAGGGAAGCCGGACGGAACAGTACCATCAGGTCGGCAATGCGGTGCCGCCGTTTCTCGCCCGGCAGATCGCCGTGCTGGTGAAGGACTTGCTGGTCGCCCATGAACAGCAAAAATCCTCCGTCGTCGCGGAGGACCCTGCACAAACAGCGGAGGCTACTGCCTGAGCCTTAGCCGCACCGCGTGTCAGACACGCCGCGAGAGGTTGGTTAGAGCGGCACGGAAGACCGCATTAACCCGGCCAATCAGATCGTCCTCGCCGAGTCCATCGAGATCCTGTGTTACGCGGTACGCGGTCAGGCTGCGGATGGCATCCCGGGTCAGCGCCTCCATTGGAACTCCGGGATTCTCCTGCCTGACCCGGTTCCAGACCGATGCAATCGTCCGTGCAGTTCTCGGACTGGCCGAAAGGTCCGGACGCTCAATAATTTGCACCATGGCATCCTGCGTGAGCGGCTGGAGGCAGCTCCAGCCAACGCCGCGGCCATCATTGTGGTCGACCCCGATCAGATAGCCCCGCCGCCACAACACTCCGAAGGTGTTGCGTATGCCGCCCGCCCAACGTTCGGGCTTTCGCCCCGGAAACCGCCAGTCGGTCAGGTCCGGCACGAGGATCAGAGTGAAGTAGGCCCAGACACCCTTGCGACACGCCTCGCAGGCGGGGATACCGGACTCCTCGGCGAGATAGCGCGCGGTGCGAAAATCGAACTGCCGAAGTTCCTCGTCGCCTCGGGCATCGGGAAACCCATGTTCACGGGCTAGCCGGACAAGATCGTTCCGGATACGGCGCAGCTTCTCGAAGTCGCACCTAGTCCCACCGGTGGCTGTAAACGTTGCGGCCGGATGACGCACATCCACGAACTCGGCGGGACCTGGGAACCGGGCAACCTCGTTCCAAACCGCATCGGTGGCAAAGCCGTCAAGTCTGGGAAACAACTCCACCGTCACGCTGCCCCCCCGAACACCGAAAACACGATCGCCTCGAAATCTGCAGGACGCTGCTCGAGCATGTCCCGGATTTGCCCTGGTTCCTGGTCGGGGAATGCCGCATCGAGCCAGGCGGCTGCCACGGCACCAATGCTTCCATCCGGGTAATCATCGGCACGCAGGGTGAATTCCTCGCTGCGAAGCAGCCGGGACACAATGTGGCGAACAAGGTCCCCCTGCAGCGTAGACATCGTGAGTGTGTCCTTGCGCGACACCGCCTCGAGAACATCCTGCCGCCTGGTATTGAGGATGACCTGAAACGCGGCTTCGAACCGGTCGTCGAGGCGGCTTTCTTCGAGCCGGAAGTACCAGGGCGCCAGTGCGTACCGCGCCGAGACCTCGAAAAAGTCTCTGGTTTCCATCGGCAGCCTTCCGCCTCCTCCTTCGAGGCGGCACCTGAAATGGTCTTCCCACAAGCGGCTGCCGGGCGCCATCGGGGCAAGGCGCTCGATACGCTCCGCACGTTCCACCGACAGAACGGTCGCAAGGTCGATGTATCCTTGCAAATCGGCCCCCTCAAGTTCCATAGGGCCAATCTGCACCTGCACGCTGCCGGAACAACCCCGGAGCACCTGATCGAAAACGCACTTGCGCAACTTGAGCTCCCCGGTCGCAACATACACATGGAGAAGCAGACTCGAAGCCGGCCCGAGTCCGGTATCGCTGCTCAGGCCCTCAAGGTCAAGCTCAAGAGTGCGCTGCAGGCCGAGACTGACCGAATAGTCCCAGTCCGGAAGCAGTTCGGGAAGCGCATATGCACCATCGGCACCCGGCCCCATCCACGGCCCGGCTTCAATACGGGCTCGATCTGGCCGCAGGAACGGAAAGGCGAGAACTTCACTCATCTGCTGCTCCCCTCACCGCAAGACGGGGCCGCACAGCTACGCCAACCGGAACAGTCACACGCAATTCTCCCTCGCTCGAATCTTCCGGGAGGCGAATTTCAAGGGACTCTGCTGGCGGATGGTTTTCGCCTGCCAGATTCCACCCTTTGATTTCCGGCTTTTCACCATCGGGGGCAAAATCCAGCAACTCGCCGCTGCCTTCTGTAACGATGGCCGGATCCGCAGAGAGGACAACGTCGGTTCCCGCACGCCCCACTACCATAAACCGGAAGGTGGCGACCGTCTTCTGTCCCTCAACCGCCAACTGCTTCAACTCCAAGCCGGAAAGCTTCAATGCCCGGGGCTTGCTCTGCCGCGCGGTCTTCGGGCGATGGCGAGGCACCGCGCGGTCTCCCTCACCCGACAGAAGGGCGCTTCCTAGCATGTCGGCGGCCGGGGCCAACCCTTCCGAGGCACCACCGGAAGGGTCACGCTGTTCGGGGTTCAGCTCGTCCATCAGACCCTTGATACGTGTCAACGCGACATTGACGTAAGTCCGTTTCGGGGACCTGCTGGGCAGTGACTTGGGATTCCAGTCATCGTGGGTAGGCGGCTCCGAGGCAGCGAAGGCCCGCTCGACCTCCTTCTCCATGCTGGATACAAACACCCCAGACCATTCGAGCCGGTTATTGGGCAGCGGTGGGCCTTCCAGATATTTCACAACGAGTTCGGCTGGGCGCATCAAGGCCACATGACGGCTGACATCCGGTATGGAAATCCCCACATCCCGGTCGCCACCGAAGGTTCGTTCCTCGTGAAGCCCCCGCTGATACCCCATCCAGCCCAGGTGCGCTTTCGGTCGCAAGCTTCGGACTTCCCGGGCCTCGTCGTTCGGGGCCGAACGTACCTGCTGCAGGGCCTCAGCAAAAAGGTGAAAGGGTGGTGTCGAGTCGATCGAAGGAATCTCGCGCGGCTGACCCTCCACCTCAAGGGCAAACTCCATCGGGCTCAGGGGCTGGCCGGGCCACGGCACCATCTTCGGCCAGAAGAACCACAGGAATGCCTTCTGCACATGCTCGGCAAGTCCCTGCTGATCGCCCCATTCCACCTCCAGCGCCGGGTCGAGGATCATCACCGATGTACCACTGCGTGCCTGACGTTCGGGCATTCCCAGCCCTTCTGCCAGACGGGCGGCACCCTCGCCCCTGACCGGGTCCACCGCGCCGCCGGCGGGTGCATCCACCCCCCACCAGTGTCGGCCCGTAAAGCTGCGTCCGGTCGCCGGGTCATAGAACTCTTCGCCCATCCGACTGGCCATGAAGCGCCTCTCGCTCGCGCCGTCCTGCTCCTGCGTCAGGCTGTCGACCACGACCGTCTGGCGCGAGCCGAGAGAAAACATCGAGGATTTCCCGTAGCCATAAGTCCCGCCCGAGTGACTACCTTCCCTTCTCGGCGCACCGATGTTCCTCAGAAAACGAACAAATCTGGAGTCCTCCTGCTCGGTTACTTCCGAAGGACGGGTCTTGCCAGTCAACCCGTGAGTGCCGAAATCGCAAATCTCGGCGACGCGCATCTCATCTCTTCGGAACAACTCCCGAAGAGGCGAGCCGGGGTCCGGTGACAGGTCCCGGAACACCACCTTCCGCAGAAACCGGTACTCCTCGGGTGACAGAGTGCGAAGTCTGAGGAGGTAGGTCGGTCTCGTATTCGGAAGGCGGGCATCCCAGCTGTTCTGCACGCTTTCGCGGATCGCGGTCAGAAGCGGCTCGGTGGCCGGGGTTCCCAGCAGCCGCCTGGCCCCCTCGCCCGACAAGTTGCCGTAATCGCTGTAAGGCTCGCTGGAGCGGACGACACGAAGGTTATGCATGCACGAATCCCCGGAGAATCTTGTCGCTTTCGTCGCGCGGAACCTCCCACTTCACCACTGCATCGAGTCGAAGGGAGAACGTGATGGAATCAATACCTGGATCGAGTGCGCCGCGGGCAAGGCGATCGGGTGTCAGTCGGGGAAAGTCGGAATCGACTTCGAAGAATCGCCGCGGGCCGGCACTGAAGCGATGAGCCTCCCAGCGGCTGGCCGACAGATTCGAGTAGTCGACCGCCAGCAGGCGTTCCGAAAGTGAAGCCGGATCCGAAACTTCCTGATGCAGCGCCTCGACAAGGGCCAGAACGGAGATCTCGCCCCCGGGATCGGGTACAAGCGTCTGATGAACGAGGTGAAGCCCATTGGGCGGGGGGTCGAGCTGACGGATGCCGTGGATCTCTACCGTGGTTGCCGCGCGCCGCGTGGAGGTCTTCACTTCGAACGAGCGCCCATTGCGATGGAAGTCGTGTTCACCCCCAAGGGGGCCCTCCCATGCGCTCCAGCCCCCCGGGTCCAGCTTCACCAGGTCCCGCAAGAGCATCAGTTCGCCCGCCAGCCCGGCGGCGATTTCGCGGCTGATGGCCTCGCCAGCGCCACCGTCCAGCAGGCGCCGGAAATCCATTACCGCGTCCCGCACGGCAGATTGTCCGGAACGCCCCTGGCACATCCGCCGATGAATACTGGCGACCAGTTCCGCGAACACCTGCCGCAGCCGTGGTTCCCGGCAGGTCAGACGGATGACACGCTGACGCCGGCCACCAGTCGACACCGTGCGCGTGACAATCTCCACGTTCCTTCCCGAGAGACCATCGGAGCCCTTTTGGTCAGGCTCGATGGCCACCATCACCGCCGGCGCCCCCGCCTCGCCAAGGGCCAGCATGAAACGATCGCCCAGGCCACACCCCTTCGGCTCGAGCCAGCCATCGTCGCTTTCTCCGACACGCCGGGCGAGGCTTTCCCAGAACCAGAGGATCTCGGGCGGCGCGAGCTGTTCGTCCGTCTCACGCTCCATCCGGATCATCCTCCTCGTCGGCCACAACCTCGTCCAGGGAGACTGTGATGTAGTGCCCGCTGAAACCTCTTGGGTCTTCCGGGAACACAACCCCCATTCCGAGAACGTCGTGCGCCGCACCCAGCGACTGGCGCGTGGTCGACTGCGTGTCCCGCGGTTCGGAATCCTTGTCGATGGGATACAGCAACAGCAGAGGAGGCGCCTCCCCGCCGTACTCCTTCGCTCGATGATCCTTGAGCGCTGGCCAATCCCGCCTCTCGGGAACGGGCCCGGCCGTATCCACTAGGATGTCCATGCGAGACATCAAGGCCTTGATGTCGGTGCAATGCTCGAGGGACTTCTGGAGCGCGGCACGGTTGACGAGCCTTGGCGGATCAACCGGCCCAAGGGCCAGGCTTCCCGGTTTCGCGCTGGCGGGCATCATTACCGCCACATTCCAGCGTCTCAGTTCGGCGGACTCGTACTTCTCGATGTACTCCCGCAGTGCCTTCGTGTTGGTGCGAACCTGTTCCGGACAGGTCTGGTAGTTACGCAGGAACTCGAGAATCGCGTCTACCGGTACGTTCCGCACTAGGAACGCATTCTGCCGATGCTCGGTTTGCACACTCGGATCATCCACCGCCCGTGTCAGAAGGCGGCCACCAGCCTGCCAGTTCCGCTGCAGCCAGGCCGTGTCCCTGTGGTAGAAGCGGATAGTCTGCAGGTGCTCACCGGAATACGACAATGCAGCTTCCTTCGCATGCTGCATTGCGGGCCGCCGGGTAACCAGCATCCCGGGAACTTTCCGAATGCGGACACCCCAGTCTATCGGGCGTATGGAGCCATCCCGATAATAGGAAATCTCCTCCCTCAATTCGGCCTCGATCGTCGCCAGCTCACGGAAACTCGACATCGTTGCGGCGGTCATCCAGATCCGCGGCAACTCCTCGTAGCCTTGTCGATAACCGAACCAGCGCCCCATCTGCATCAGGGTGTCGTACTGTCGTGCATTGCGCCCGAAATAACTGACGACCAGACCCGGAAGGGTCACTCCCCGGGCCAGCCGGTCACCCCCGATGATGACCGCCCAGACAGGTTCGCCGTCCCTGGGAAACTCAAGACGCGTTTCGCTCACGTAGTTGTCCTGAGCCACCAGCGTGCGCGCCAGGACCTTGTCCGTGTGCTCCAGGACGGTAGCGGTGGCCAGCGGTTTCCTGCCGAAGGCAGTTGCCGGCTGGAGCGGATATTCGCGCTCCCAGATGTCCTGGAGCATTTTGTGCCGGGCCACTGCCGGAGTATCGCGAAACTGGGCAAGGAAGCTCCGGACCGTCAACTCGAGGTTCTGGTGAGCTTCGGTAAGGCGACTGGTGTGAAGCAGCATCGTCGAATGCACCTCATCACCACGCGCCGTTCTCGCCGCCGTCGCCAGCACGAACCACAGGAGCGCTTCCTGCAACGACTGGGGCAACCCCTGGTCACGACCCTCCTCGCCCTTTTCGAGTCCCTGGATGGTCTCGATGTCTTCTTCGCGGATCGTCCTGATGACGTCAACACCGTCACCGGAAGGCCCGGGATCATCGGCCGAAAGCAGGTCACGCCCGAACAGTCGCTCCGCACCGAAGTAATCCGCGGGCGCGGGAATCGACACAATAAAATCACGCGGGTACAGGTCGCGGTCGTATTTTTCGTTCCCCTCCGCCCCCGGGTTGATCAGGACGTTCGCAAAAGGCGTCGCGGTATACCCGACATAGGAGCACTTGGGCAGACGCCTTAGGATCTCCCGAATGCGCTTGTTGATGGTGGTGGGGTCTTCGTCTGTCTTCTTGGCGACATCAGGGCTCGCCTGGTCGGTCTCGTCGTCGATCACCAGGGCCGGCAGCTTCATGCGTGTCGAGATCGCGGTTTGCTCGAGAAAATCCCTCAACCTCGCAAGAACGTGGGTGTTCTTCTTGACGACGGCAAGGATGCCGCCTTTCCGGGGTTCCACCAGGTTCTGGCGCGTCCCGGCATCGAAATCCTGCTCCCGGGTAGTCAGGTGATCCCACAGTTCCGGGTGGGCGGCAACCAGATCCTCTTCCATGCGCTCCTGGGTCTGTGTGCGCAAGGCATCCGTAAGTCCGGCCAGAATAATCACCAGTCGGTATCCCGCATCCAGGGCTTTGGCAATCACCGCAGTCATGTTGGCAGTCTTGCCGGATTGCACGTATCCAACGACAAGCCCGCGGGCCGAAAATTTTTCTGGTGACTGGGGTGGTGCGAGCCGCGCGACGATGGAAGAAGAATTTTCATCAATCGACTGGACGGAATCCACGCTCCAGTGCTTATCCTCGAGAAGGTGACGTTCTAGGCTTGGCCAGAAGACGTCGGTCGGTTCGGGACCGGTGTACCATCGGCTTCGTCCCCGAGCGTCAATGGCCGGTAAGTCCCTTTCCCGGATCACGGCCATCTGCTCGAGGACCATCTGCTCGATTGCAGCGGCGAGTCGGGAAGCAACCTCTGCCTCTACACCCAGGAGATCCCCAATCAGCCCACGGATCTCGTCACGTGCCTGATCAGCCGACCGCGCGGCACGGAGCTCCTTTCGGAACCGATCCTTCAGCCGTTCTGCCTGACGCTCGCTGAGAGCATAGGCAATCATGTCTTCGTGCAATGAACCCCTCCTGCTTCTCACCGTGAACCCCGCGCGAGTTTGGGCCGGGGCTCTCCTGTACTAAGGCGGCTTTTGCTGAAGCCACTTAAACTTGTGCAGCAGATTAACAACAGCCAGGGTCCGGGAAAAGCCGCGGATCTTCTCGGGCATCTACTGCGGAGAGCGCAATACGGACAATGCAACCCGCTTCAGAACCTTGCGCACCGTGTGTCGGGCAATGCGCTTCTTGGCCTGTTTCCAGACCGACGTTTCGGCGTTGAGGTCGGCTAGTACGTTGGCAGGAACAATATGTACGGGGTCTGGTTCAACATTCCAACACAGGGTACCAACTGGAGTTGGATTTGGAGACCTGGCACCGTCTCCTGACCCGGTCCCTCTCGACCGAAACACCCTCACGCCGGCTGTTTTCCCGGTAAGTTGCCATCCACGTAGAACCACTCCCCGTTCACCCGCCGGAACCGGCTGCGTTCGTGCAGGCGCTGTCCGCGACCAGCGACTCTGGATCGGGCCACAAATTCCACCTCGCCGACTTCATCGGCCATCCCGCCCGCGGAAGTCGCGCGAATGCTGAGGCCGAGCCAGCGTTGCCCCGGATCCAGATCCAGCACCGCGGGACGCGTCTCCTCGGCCCATGTCCGCAACAGGTACTCCCGGCGCCCCTCCACGAACGCCGAATACCGCGATCGCATCAGCGCCTCCGCAGTGGGCGCGAC